>NZ_AP023178.1 GCF_013426895.1 Paraburkholderia largidicola
GACATGCTGATGATTGGTGAAGTGCGGGACGCGCGCACCGCTCGCGAGGCAATACGTGCGGCCGGCAGCGGATATCTCGTCATCGTCACGTTCCACGGTAACGATTTGCCTAGCGCTATCGGCCAGTTCGTCAGGCTGGCTACCCCCACGGACGGAAAGGAAGAAGCAACGGCGGCGGCCGTCGCGGGCGTGCTGCGCGTTGCTATGTACCTGGAGCTGCACACACTGCCGATCGAAAACGATGTGAAGGCGCGTTCGTTGGTCGGGAGTGAAAGCACGGGAACCCCTCGGCAGGCGCTGGCCGCGCAACCGCTGTTCTTTCTCGAAAAGGACGGCAGCCCTCGTAACGCGGTAAGGGCAGGCGACTATCACACGCTACAAAACGAGATTGACCGCCAACGGCGAGCGCTGATGAACAACAACCTTTCTTTTCAGGTGTAGTGATGGGTGTCGTCTACGCAGCACTGATGCTGATGTCAATTGCTTACGGGACATACGCGGTCCTCCAAAACAATGTCGCGCTTGTCACGCCTGCGCCGCAACGGTTGGCTGCGAACAACGACGCTGCGCAATTCCTCGCGTACCGAAATGCCGTGTCAGTCTATATGGCTTCACATACTGCCTTCATCGGCACAATCCCGGCCGCCAGTCTGACCGGGCAGTATTCCGCGCAGTTTCTTGCGACAGCGGGCAACGTCGTAACAGCGACGGGCACGAGCGGCCGGGTTATCACCAGCTATGCGAAGGTTGCTGCGGGCGTGGTGCAGCAAGCCTTTGTGATGAGCAATGGCGATGCGTCGATCGGCATTTCTCACGGTACGACGTGGACAAGCGCTGCGCCCAACGCAGTACAGACGCCTACGGCCATGAACACGACCGTGCCGGCCGGCGACATCGTTTCCATTATCCAGATCGGAACCTGACATGAGTTCTCTTATCGGCTTGCTGCTGGCTGTCCTCGGCACGCTTCTCGTGCTGCCTACGGCGCTGCAGAAGCAGTCGGACGCGACAGAAACGACCACGCTGATTACGACTGCGCAGCAGCAACAAGCGCTTTTGAGCGCTGCGCAGTTGTGGGTGCAGCAAAATCTGTCAACAGTCCAGACGACAGCTACAGCTTCAACGCCAATGGTTATCCCGGTGGCGACGCTCGCTACGGCCAATGTCGGCCTACCGTCGACGTTCAATGCACTCAATCCATATGGTCAGACGTGGCAGGTAGAAGCGCTTCAGCCCACTGCCGGCACACTGCAAATCCTTGTCATGGCCACGGGCGGCCAGGCGATGTCGGATTATCAAGTTGCCAAGGTGGCCCAAAACGTCGGTCAGCCGGGCGGCTTCATTCCGCAGAATGATAGCGGTGTGTATCCGCTCGGCGCTGCACGCGCCTATGGCAATCAGGCTAACTGGAACATCGCGACCACGGGCTATTCCGGCGTCAGTGGCGGGCATCCTGCAGCCCTGCTCGTCGTTGCCAACGGTCAGGTACAAAACAACGCTCTCTATCGTGTCGCGGTGCCGGGGCAGCCCCAGCTGAACCAGATGCAAACGGCGATCGATGCGAACATGAACAACATCAACAACGCGAACACGGTGAGTGCACAGAAGATCGTCACGCCGGCCGGAAACAGCGTTCAGGTTGGAAACACCTACTACTACGGCGACGGCGCAAATTCTGCCGTCCGACAGAACGGCGCATTGTACGTCCAGCATCTTGACGGCAGCGCGGCCGACGTGAACGCGGCAAATATGTGGGCGGGCGGTGCGGTAACGGCAGGGTGGCTGCATTCGACGGGATCCGCGCAGATCGACGGTAGCACCGTCTCTAACGGCCGCATTACATCGGGCGAGTACGTGCAGGCTAACGGGTATGGCCCTGTCGGTGGCTGGTGCAGCAACGCTGGCCAGATCGGTCAGGACGGATCGCAAACGACGTTGTGCAAAAACAATCAATGGGTCGCAGCTGGGGCAGTCTCGCGCAAAGCAATTGTGGCTGGATTGCGATTCCCAATGGCGGGAACGGCGGCTACGGTATGCAGACGCAGGCATGCCCTGTTGGCTGGTATGTCGCCGGCTATGGCAACTACCGCGAGGGCGACTGGAAAAGCACGGGCGAAGCGCAGATTTACTGCTGCTCGGCCACATAGCGAGGTCTGCGATGGTTGCCGTTGCCATGTGCGTTGCAGAAGCGTCCAGCACATATCACGTCGAACAGGCAAAGATTGCTGCGATCATGCAAAGCGGTCTGCCGGCCGGTATGGAGCGGGGCGGCCGGGTCGGTCCTATGGCCATTCCTGTGCAATGGTTGCCCGTATTCGAAATGATGGGCATCGAGGCGTCGAGCGTGGTCAACGATGCCTGCGCAAATATTTTTGCCGGTACGTGGATCATGGCTTACGTGGCCAGCCTGCAGCAAAGCGATGTGCCTGGCGATGGGGCTTACGCTGCACGGGCTATGCGGATCCCGGCAAAGGTCGCGGAACGCCGTCGCATGTGGGCTCCTGTTGTCCAATGGGCAGCTGGGCTTACCGGAGTGCCGGCCGCGCTGATCGACGCAGTTATTACGGTCGAAAGCGGGTATCAGCCTGCAGTCGTTTCCTCGGCTGGTGCGATCGGCATGATGCAGTTGATGCCAGGCACGGCAGCGATGCTCGGCGGTAATCCATCAGATGCCAAGCAAAACATCCTCATGGGCTCGCGCTATCTCGCGCAGCTGGGGCGTCAATTCAACGGGGATCTGCGATTGACGCTCGCGGCATATAACGCCGGTCCTGCAGCTGTGACGCGCAGCGGCTACAAGATTCCTAGCTTTTCAGAGACGCGGGCATACGTGCCGAAAGTGCTGTCGCTGTATGCGTCTCTGCAGCAGCAGTGATGTTGATGATGTAGCCGGGCGATGGGCGCCTGGCGTCAGTAGTGCCATTTCAAAAGGGGGTATGTGGTGAAACAAAGAATCGTCGCGCCGATCGTGCTGGCCGGCGCGCTAGTGTCCTCGATGCCGGCGCATGCGGCCGATGCTTGCGAGGTGGTCTTCTGCATGTACGGGCTCGTTCAGGGTAATAACTCGCAAGAGTGCCAGGATGCCATTCACTCGTATTTCGATGTCGTGTCGTACAGGCACGGCCATCCTGATTTGAACCAGACGGCGAAGGACCGTTTGTCGCTCACGCGGCAATGCAAAAGCACGTCGGATGAGTTCACAAGCATGATCGACCGGACTTTTGGGAGCGTCATCAAGTAACGGATTCATCACCAAGGCTGGGGGGCCAATGGAATTCGTAAAGAAGGCATTTAACCGAGTCAGGATGTTGCGGCCGGCCGATTTACCAGATCGGAAAGAGCCAGTAACGATCCAGCTACACCCGAATGATGTTTCGTTCATCAAGGACGCTGCCAAGTTGGGCGGCATGGAGTTTGACGAATTTTGTGCGCTTGCCATCTACAAGGCCGCGCGCGACATCAGGTTTAGGTCGACATGAGCGCGCCGACTCGGGAGCGCAAGGGCGGGCTCGCTGAGGCTATGCCGCAGATCGCGTCGTGGGTGCGCGATCTGCGCAGTGCATTTGGCGATGCTCAGCTGGACGACGCCATTTCGCGTGGACGCAACGGGGAGCCTGATTTCTTCGCGTCGGAGAACGGCCGCACGTTTGGCACGCGACTGCCGGCCGGCTCTGCAGGATGGGCCGGCGAGGGGCTTGGCGACCGTCACTTTTGCGCCGGCTGCGACGGCTCGTGTATCGGCACTCAAACGCGCTGCAGCTCGTCGCCGGCCGCAAGGGTGGCGAAATGATCGTGCACCGTCTGTTCCTGTATGCCGCGATCGTGGCCAGCGCGTCGTTTTTCATCCGTCGTTACATCAAGGTCCGCGCTTCGGCGCGTGCTGCCGCGCGCCTCGATGCGTGTCTGGCTGCACGTCGCCGTGACGCATCGGAAAGGGGGAATCGTGGATAGCTATACCGTCGACCAGCTCGAAAGGGCGATCAACATCTGGCGAGCCAAACAGGTGTCAGACAAGGACGCGGCGCTGTGCCGGCCGGCGAGCCTGCTTGCGGAACCGTATGCCTTGGCAATCATCGAGCGTCGTTCGACCGTCGACGCGTCGACGTTGAGCGCGGATCAGGTCGACGCGCTGAAGCAAGCGCTAGAGCCCGATTCGATAAAACGAAACTAACCGTCTTTGCCGCCCAAAATGCCTACAGCGCTTCGCGCCGTTCTGCAGCTGTCAGGGGGGTGGCCTCGCGCTGGCATCGCACAGGCGCATGAGGTAGAGAGAAAGGAATAGCTGATGGTTTCCAGATTTGAGTTAACGATTCATACCGCGCACGGCTCGATCACTTCATCGGAAGATGCCAATAGCGTTGAACAAATCGCGGCCAATATGCCGCGAGGCGTAACGTCTTACACCGTCTACAGCGAGCGTGAGCGCCCTGGTGTCCCGCCGGTTGATGACATGGATTTGTGGTTGAGCCTCGATCAAGCTGTGCGTCAGCTTGAATACGCAAGCACGCTGACGCCGGAAGTTGTTGCCGAGCTGGAGGCCGAACAGTTACGAGCGCTCGCAGGGCTCGCAGTCGAGTTTCGAGAGCCAGTGGACAATCCAGCCGTGGTCGAAAAGCTGAGGCGTCTTGTCGATCAACTCAACGATGACGCGGCATAGCATCGCGGCATGCTATCTCTGACGTTGCTAATTTGGTTTATGTCAAATTGCATGTGTAGTCCTAATCACTTGTCCTACCCATTAGCGCTTGAATTTTTCGCGCCCGAGAAATCGGGGCCAAATTTCCCTTTGCGACTGTATCGTTTAACGGACTATAATCGAGGCGTTGAGTAGAGCGGCTTTGCTCGCCAACGTCCTTCAATCCAAGCACGGGGAAGTTATGCAAAAGAATATCAAGGCTGTCATCGCAACGTTGCTGGTTGGCGCTGCGGTTGTCGGGGGTAATGCTCACGCGCAGTCGGCAGAGGTGTACGGCAGCGTGGGAACGGAAGGGATCGGCGCAGGCCTCGGTTATTCGTTCAACCGATATACCAACGTCCGCGCTGAAGTTGACGGCTTCGCGCTGTCGCATGACTTCACGGCCGGCGATCTGAGCTATGACGGGAAAGTGAAGCTGCTGCATGGCGCGCTGCTGGGCGATTTCTTCCCGGCTCCTGCCGTCTTCCCGATTCGCCTGACGGCCGGGATTCTCGTCGGTGACGATCGCGTTGACGCGACGGCATCGAGCATGAACGGCACATATACCCTGAACGGTGTGACGGTGCCGGCGGGCGGTGAAACGATCAATGCGCGGCTGCGCTTCCCGACTGTGCGCCCGTACCTCGGTTTCGGCTTCGGCCATAACCCCAGCACGAAAGGGCTGTCGGTTGCGTTCGATGCGGGTGTGGCGTTCGGCAAGCCGCGCGTGTCGTTCGACGTGCCGGCAAACATCGCGTCGGCCGCTGGACAGGAGAACGTCGACGCGGAACAACAGAGCCTGCAGGACAAAGCGAATCGGTTGAAGGTCTATCCGATCGTAAAACTAGCGGTGACGTACCGTTTTTAACGATCTTGGCGGCTCTCCTGCAGCTGCAGGCCGCCGCCTCTTTGTGCTGACATCCATCTATGCACTCAGCGAGACATCCGGCCTGTGAGGGGCCGGTTACGGTGCGCTCCGCTCAAAACGCGGTAATCTCCCCGTTTTTTGGAGCGAGGCGCATATGCGAAGTTACAAGGAGTTCCCAAAGGGCGATGCGCGGCGCTATTTCACGGTGCTGGTGGCCATTGTCGACCTTGGCGGGGACGCGACGCTGCATTACATATCGCAGCGCGTCGGCTGTACTCGCGCGGAAGCTCAGCGCGCGATCGAAACAGCTGCCGAGCAATTCGGAATGGACATCGAGAAGGCTGGCCCGGTCTACCGGATTACCGGCTGGGGCGCGCTGGACAAACGCGAGGTTCGCAAGCTGCTCGAAGTGTAGCGCCCTCTCCTTCCCGAATTGCTTGACTTGTGTTCGACGGCAGCTCCCCGGCTGTCGGCGTTTGCCGGCCTATTTGCCGGCTTTTTTTATTCCTGGGCGGCCCTGATGTCGAGCGATCTGGAGGCACAGATGCATCGCGAGACTGAAACGTTCTGCAGGGACGTATACCAGCTGAAGGAAAAACGGCGCGCGATTCTACAGATTTGGGTCTTGATGGACAAGTTCGAAATCGGCCTGCAGGAACTGCAGCGCTTTCTCGCGCGCGGCAGCACCGGTCAAGATTGCACCCCAATTGACCGTTAACCCATTTTTAAAAAGGGCAAACAGCATGTCGATCATAAACCGCGAAGTACCGCCGGAACTGCTTGGCGAGAACACAGTTTTCGAAGGGCAGAAGCTCTGGCGCTTCACGTTTGGCCCGGACACGCGGGATGTCAGTCGCGAGTTTTACGACCTGACGATCTACGTGCTGGCGAACATGAACTACAACCACGTAACCATCAGCTGCCCGCAAGGTCATCCGGCGTGGCTGACGGACTATTTCCGCTCGCTCGTGGGTTATGGCTTACCGGTCGAAGTCTCGCCGGCACCAAGCGATCCCGAGATGGTTTCGGCGCTCAAAGCTGCGCGGCGCTTCACCCGTTTTTCTTGGCCAGCGGGCCAAAGCCCTTGCCTTTTGAAATCTGACCTTCATTACGACGGAGACGATTAAACCGATATGGACGACAAGCAATTCGAGAAGGTGCATAGCGAGCTATACAAGCTGCGCCAGGCCGTGAAGCTGGGACCGTTACATTCGTTGGCTGTCATCGAGCTGGCGAGGGAGTTTTATAGCGAACCTCAGCGGCGGGCGTACTTGGAAGACTACAGCGGGATGCGGCGCGAGGCGGACAACCTCAAGCTGGCGCACACAAAAGCGGCGCGAGACACGCAGGAGCGCGACGACGCATGGACGGCGTATGCCGCCGCCTACGAGAGGGCGAAAGAATTCGCCGCGAAACATCCACTGATTCACGAGCTATACGAAGCACGTAGGGAGCTTTGCAACCGTGACCATTTGGGGAGATTCGACTACCAGTAAGGGCGCGGCTAAACCCAAAACCAATACTAGCTATGTTGCCTTCCCGGCGGCATAGCTGAGCGAAATTTTCGCGGACGCGAAAACCGTCTCTCAGGTCCTGCCTCCCCGGCAGGATTTTGCCGGGCTTTCGAGCCCGGCTTTTTTAACAAGGCGCGAAAGCGCCACGACCGGCCGTAAGCCGATTAGAGAAAAACGCATGAACATCAATCGCATTATCCAAACCGTGGTAGCAATTACGGTAGCCGTAACGATGTCACCGGCCTTTGCGCAAGTTCCGGCAGTCGACCTCGGGGCCAAAACGCCTCCTTCCTACGTAGTGGCTGTCCAGGCGCTTCAGCAAGCGCCGTGGTCAGGCCCCGCCGGCTCCGTCGAAGCCGCAAAGGATGAAGGCATTACCTTTACGAGCCTTCTTACGGGCGTTCCGAAAGACAGCCTGACCGCTGAACTTGAGTCTTTCGACGGTAACACCGCTGCGGTCGCAGTTTCCGCGCCGAATGGCGGTCGCACCTGTCACTATCGGATGGTCAAGAACGCACAACAGAACGCGTTCGGCTGGGAAATGTTGAACAGCGGCGTCTGCTCGCAGAGCTAAGCGACGATGTAATGATGATACCGGGCGTTTGCGCCCGGCTTTTTCTAAGGATCCACCATGAAAATCCGTTCGATGAAAATCCGATCCGGCTCCGCACAAACTGCTCAGGACGTTCTACACGGCGTTTTGGGTATTACTTTGACCTGTCTTTTCGGGTGGGCATTGTGGGCGATTGCTAGCCCAATTTTCGGTCCGCTGATTGAGCGGCTAGGTCAAAGCCCGCTGACCGTATTAAGTGCCATCAGCATCGGTATCTGCGGAATTGTGACCATCGCTTTCGCACTTCATATTGTGTCAATTGCGGGCCACGCGGCCAAAGTAATCGCACGGTGGATCGTCCCGGTTCCGGCGAGGACGCGGCAATGACAGCCGAAGCGCATGCGAGAAAAGGCATGGGCTGGGAGGCTGCATTTTCCATCTTGGCGTTTCTGCTTCTGGCCATGAACCTGCTTGTGCGACTGCTCTTTGGCCCTGTCGGTTGGCTCGCCGTATCCGCTGGCCTGTTTTCGATGGTCAGCGGCACGACTAGCGCTCTCATATCGTGGTTGAAGGGTGACGGCGCATTGGGTATGGTGCTGCCGGCTGTATGGGTCTTATGGGGCAGCTGGACGATATTTCAGTAAGGGAGCACGGATGGAGAGCACCGAGTTTGAGGCATCGGAATACCTCGCACACACGCTAGGGAAATTCTCAGGGCGCGGCCTGAGCGAAGAAGAACGGCACGCAGCGTTCGTGCTGACGGGCACGTTGCCCAACAGTGCAGTCATACGCGACTTCATGGCTGCAGCTGATGAACCGAAAGTTATCGCAGCTGGCCTGCCGGCAGACATTGCACACACACTCGCACCACTTATCGCCCGGCTTGAAATCAGCTTGCCGTATGCTGGCAAGTTCGCGTCGCTGTTCGAGCAACGCGATTAAGGCAGTTACAGATCTTCTATACGGCTCACGGACGGCTTGTGCTGGCGTCCGACTGTCAAAGTGTAGCGACGGCTTGCGATGTGCTGCTGACTGGTCACACGTACATCGACGCGACACACATACTCCCCTGCCCGGCCGCTCATCTGCAGACTGCCCTTCTCGATGCTGCCGGCAATCTCTGAGCCCGATGGCGCGGCGTCAATCGCCGCATCAATGGCTGCCTGCTGGCAGCTTTGCGCGGCAAATGCTGCATCCCCTTCCAGTTGGCGTGTTGACTCATAGGCGCGGTGTACGTCGACCGCCGTAACGACCAGCGCGAGTGCCACTGGCGCCAAAATCGCTGCGCGCCTAAGCGCCCGTCTATCGTCTCTGCTCAATGAAGCTTGCCTTTTAAATACGCTTTCGTACATCACAAATCCAAGCTTGACCATCACAGACCCCGTTACGATCGGCAGAAAGATCAGTGCCGACTTAGCCACGCGCGTCATCTTTGAAATCCCGTATGTGGTGTGCTTATTGTTGATGCGTTCGCGAACTGAAGACCCAAAGCTTTGCCGTCGCGTAGTTGACGATCATCCCGGCCAGCGAACCCATCGCGACGGCTGCAAGCGGCCGAACGGCTGGAGATAGTTGCAGAGTGACGATCGCGGCGGTGTATGCCGCATAATTGACTGCGCCGCCGGCTGACATGGCCGCCAGGTAATTCAACCACTCCGACCACGCGCTTTGCCGCCGATCGGCCGCAAAGGTATAGCGCCGATTGATTTGCCAGGTGACCCATACCGCGCAAAGGAATGAAATTGCGCGGCCGGCGAAATAGCCAAGGCCTGCGGCGCTGGCAGCGTACAGAATGCCGGCGTCAGTGATGAATCCCGCTATTCCCGAAACGGCAAAAAGAAGCGGCTGACGATATGCGAGCTTCACGCGGTGCCGACAATATCGCTGCGACTCGTGGCCACTGCCGGCGGATTCGCGCCGAACGTCACTTGGTTCGTGAAGTAAAGCGGCCGGCCCTTCGTTTCATTGAACATGCGGCCGACGTATTCACCAATCACGCCCAACGTCATCAGCTGGACGCCGCCGAGAAACAGCATGACGATCATGAGCGACGGGTATCCGCGTACTGGATCGCCGTGCATGATAGCCCGGTAGAAGACGACTGCCGCATACGAGAACGCGAACGCTGCGGTGCCAAGGCCTATGTAGGTCGCGACGCGCAGCGGCACTGTTGTGAACGACGTGATGCCCTCGATCGCGAAGTTCCACAGCTTCCAGTAGTTCCACTTCGTGACGCCGGCATAGCGGGCATCGCGACGATACGGCAACGCTATCTGAGAGAAACCGACCCATGCGAACAGGCCTTTCATGAATCGGTGTTGCTCCTTCAGCTGCTGCACGGCCTCTACGGCGCGACGGGACAGCAAGCGATAATCGCCCGTGTCGCGCGGAACGCGGACGCGCGCCACACGATCAATCAGCCGGTAGAAGCAATGTGCCGTTGCCTTCTTCAGCCAGGTTTCGCCGTCGCGCGACTGGCGCTGCGCATACACGACATCATGCCCGGCTCGCCACAAGCGAACCATTTCAGGTATCAGCTCGGGCGGATCCTGCAGATCTGTATCTATCACGATGACAGCTTCGCCTCGGGCGTAGTCGAGGCCCGCCGTCATGGCGATTTCTTTGCCGAAATTGCGTGACAGGTCGATGAGGCTCACGCGTCGATCGTCAGCCTGCAGCTGTCGCATGACAGAAAGTGTTGCGTCGGTGCTGCCGTCGTTGACGTACAGGATTTCGGCCGGCATGCCCAGCTGGTCGAGCGTGGCCGATACCCTCCGGTGAAACTCTGGCAAGACTTCCTGCTCGTTATATGCCGGCGCGACGATGGTAAGCAGCGGTCGATATTCCGCTACGCCATTGCTTTGTGACATCTCTCGATTCCCCCATAGCGCGCTTCGTTTGGATTCAAAACGAATGGCTGTTATTCAACCGGCATAGAACGACGCGGCCGGCCCCTTTTTTCTCAAGTTAAACGCAGAATGTGCCGGAAATAAAGGGGTGATACACTCCGGCCGCTCGCGCCCTCGCGCGCGCGAGCGCCATTCTACAAGAACGTCGGATTTCTATCCGGAACACGGAAATTAACGATGAAGCACGGGGAAACACCCACTCTTTGGCGCTGGCTCGTGGTGGCGGCCGTTGTGAGCTTTGTACCTAGCCTTTTTTTCCCATACGTGGGCGAAGAAGGCGTTTACACGATAACAACGCTCGAAATGTGGCACGGGCATCTATGGTCTAACCCGGTGCTGTACGGAAATCCCTACGGTCGACCTCCATTTCTGAACTGGATGATGCTCCCGTTCGCAATGGCCTTCGGCCCGGCACACGTACTCGTGGCAAGCCGGCTCGTGACGGCACTTGCAACCGTCTTCACTGGCGCGGCGCTATTTGCCTTCACTCGCGCTATCGGTGGGACGCGCCGTGCGGCATGGTTGGGTATGTTGGTGTTCTTCAGCTCGGACGCCTTGCTTTATCACGGATGGTTGGCGTACTCAGATCCGCTCTTTGCTTTGCTGACCTTCGGTGCGATGGCATCTGTAATGGTTGCGGCAAGGCGCAAGGCTGTGGCTCCGCTAGCTGTCGCGATGGTTCTGATGACGGCGGCTTTCCTGACAAAAGCGCTGACGGCCTACGTCTTCGTCTTTGCAACGCTTGCTGTCGTGTTTGTGAGGCATGCAGATGCGCGGTCTACGCTGCTCAAGCCGGCCGCCCTGCTCTGCTATCTCGCCGGCATTGCCGCGCCGCTTGTGTGGTTCCAGGTAAGCGGCAGCACGGGGGGCTCGGGGCATGAAGGCGGCATGATGGCGGCCGACATCCTTAATCGGATGTGGCCGGATGGCGGACGTGGGTGGATAAAACAGATCTTCGCATTCCCGGTTGAGACGTTCTGCCGCTTTCTGCCTGTTTCCGCGATCGTGGTCTATGGCCTGCTTCGAGGTAAAACGAGCGGTGTCAGCGAGACACGCTCGTGGGAAACGACGGCAGCAATCACGGTCCTGCTTAACTTCATGCCCTATTGGCTGTCGCCGCAAGGGAGCATTCGCTACATCCTGCCGCTGTACCCGTGTATCGCGTTCATGCTGGCCAGCAGACTCGCGACGTTGAGTGAGCGAACGGTACGCACTGCGGTTTACTGCGTTGCGGCCGTTGTTGGTCTAAAGTTTTTCGCGCTCGCGGTGTTCCCCGTTATCCAGTTGCGACAGCACGGCGACGCGACAGCTGCCGCACGGGCGATCGTGGCAATTGCTGGAACGGATCGGATTTACACAGACGACCCATCGAGTGCGGGCCTGTCCGTCGCGAGCAACATCGACGGGCAGCGTTGGCCAGCTGCGCCCATAGGTTGGATCCCTCCCGAGCTGCCTGACGGTTGGTTGTTCACGCGGATCGCGGATAGACCGGCAACCGCCGTTGTCTGGACGGGGAACCTCGGCAATGAAAGAATGTATCTGCTCTGTAGCAAGCGGACGTGTGAATCAGCTGCTGCGAGAGCCAATCGACCGGCGATTGTCGACGCGGCAACACGACCGGCGAGCGGTGCGGCCCATTGACCGAATTCGATAAGCGAGGAATTGATGCTAACGATAGATAGAGTGTTGAAAGCCTTTGATGACTTTGGCGATCAGTCAGTGCATCAGGTGGCGTTACAGTCGCGGCTGACGAGTGCGGGCTATGATGTTCAAACGGTCGCGCAGGCAGTCAGCGACGCAATCCTGTCCGGGCACTTGAAAATGAGTAGCACCGGGATGTTGAGCCGTCCATAACACACTTGCGGGCTTCCAAAATGATGCGCACTGCACCAAATGCACCGCTTTTCGGCAGTTTGGGCGGGGTGCGGCACGATTAACCTGCAGCCTCTCTCAGGTTCTGGTACGGCCTCAAAACTACCAGGGCTTTTGCTGGCCGGCGCATTCCGCCGGCCTTTTTTTTGGCCCATGCGCTGCCAGCGCGGTAGTCCACGGCGCGAGGGGAACGTGCCTGCCCGGTTTTTCCGAGGAACCGAGCGTTTCTGGACCTCGCGCGTCGATGCCCCGCCATCAGTTGAACGTCCTCGTAACAGGCTCCGAGACACGAGTATTAAGGACGGATCGCAGACCGCCAAATAAAGATGACCGGCAACATGCCGTTATATCGGGATCGGCCGCACGTGCGTTATCATGGTACGCACCGCGTATTACTAATAAAGGCAATGTCGAACTCCAGTCAGCAAGATTTTTTGAAGGCGGCCAAGGACCAACTTGGGGTGACGTGGGATGAACTCGCAGAGGCGTCGGGTATTAATCCGCGAGCGCTGAAGACGTACCGAATGCCGGATACGTCGAAGGATTATCGACCGCTTCCCGACTTGGCCCGCGCTGCGGTCTCACGGTTGCTCGAAGCGCCAAAGGGGAGACGTAAGAACGTTTGACGTGGTACGCAGCGCGTACCATAATATACAGTGATTTACTGAACGCGTCGCCTGACGCCACGCATAGGAAAACGGATATGGCTATGAGTACGCCAGACCTCAAGGAATTGGCTGCGAAACCCGCAGGCATCGAACAGATCAACCGCGCACGTGAGATTTGCGGGACGTCCGTCTCATTGAATGCAAAGCTCGATGCGTTCCTGAACGAGCGGCCGAATCGCGGTCAGATGGTCGAATTTATGAATGAGCTAAAGGAAACGGGCCTTAAAGAAAACATGGAGGCCAACATTCTGCGCATTTGCAAGTCCGTTGGCATCGGGGAGCCGACAGGCACGGACAAGCTTTTGGCGTTGCAAATCGGCCTTCTTCAAGAGCAGAACGCCGCATTGGCAAGCCTGGCTCAACGCACCGGGCAAGTTGTAGACCAGACGAAGCAGCAGCCCTCGATCTTCGGCCCGGTTCTCGCCGCTGTGTTGATCGGCAAGGTGCTGTAACCATCGGAAAACGAGGAAAGACGATCATGAAGAAATTGAATCTTGATATTGGCACGCTTGCAATCTTCTTCGGTGCCGCGCTCGGTATCGCGGGCATCGTTCTGTGCTGTACGGCTTTCAACGCTGCCAGAACTGATTTTGTAGATGCGCTGGTCCGTTTGCTATTTGGAGTGGCAGTGGGTGGGATAGGAGTAGCCATCGGCGGCTTTGGTTTAAAGAACCAGCGCCCCAACGCAGCGATCATTGCTCGGGAAGCGATTGACCGCGCGCGGAAACAATAGACCGGAAAACCTCATGATCGAACCACAACTAAAACGGGGATAGGGATGGAATTGAAAGCGAGTACCACGATTTTGCTTCTAGATTTTGCCATCGGCAGTCCGAGCCTCTTTGTAGACACGCATGGCCTCCCGCATGTCGCGAAGGTAGCCTGGCTCGCCGTGCTGGTCGCCGGCGCCATCCTTGCGACCGTCCTGCACTTCAAGGGCAACTGAATCACCACAACTCGGAAAACCGCGCAGCGATTTTCGGCGCGAAACAAGGGAAAATCCTATGACAAGCAAAATCAAGCCGTTCGGCTTTAGTTCCCACGAAGGCGATGTAGGTCATTCGGTTGTGTTTGGACCGACCCGTACTGGCATGTCTGTTATGGCGCTGTTCAAGGAGTTGGCGAGTGGGCATCCGGGCGGCAAGGCTTCGCTCACGCAAGCAGGAAATCACGCTCCGTACTATCGCCGCTTCGAAAAGCGTAAATAAGTCGGATGCCCGTGCACGCGGGCAACCACGAACGACCCCAACCCCGCCCCGCGTGCCACTCGCGCGACTCGATCTCTGCCTAGTCGCTGCTTCCTAGTTCCGTATGCTTGTGCGAGTGGGTTGCGCCGTGTACAAGCTCGAACACTGCCCCCTTCCCCGTCCTTGTTGGCGGAAAACGTTCGCCCTCCACGCACGTCACTTCGAAGGTTTTTCCGCCTTCGTTATGGTGAACAACCTTATAAATCCCTGACGTCTTCACGACTTCACCCGGCTTGTGCGATCCGGCCATTGCTTCCTCCGTGAGTTAAGCTTTCTCTCGCAGCAGCAAGCGTGATGCCATACGCCTCGCTTAGTTGTGGGAGATAAGAGGCATGCGGCTTGCGGCACGGACACTCTCCGATCGAGGCAGTTCTATGCGCCGAGCCCTCAAAAAGCGAGATGCCGGAAAGCGGCTCGCGCTGCCGGCGGCTCTGCCCGGCGTGCCCCTTGTTCGGCAGATCGAGGCGGCAGATTTGATGCTGGCAACGCTGCACAGAAAGCCGTTCTCTGATCCGAACTGGATCTACGAGCTGAAATACGACGGCTATCGCTGCCTGGTGCGCAAGGCGGGCGATACCGTCCAGCTTGTGACTCGAAACGGGAATCTGTTGAATCGCTCGTTCCCCGACATTGTTTCAGCTGTCGCCGCGTTACCTGACGATTTCGTGCTGGACGCTGAGCTAACCGTAGATGACCCAGGCGGGCATCCCTCTTTCTCCCGACTAAAGGCACGCGCCGCAACCTCGGTAGCTTCGCGCGTGCGGGCCGCGATAAAGGCGCACCCTGCCCGCCTTTACATTTTCGACGTGATGGCGCTGAATGGGCGCGATTTGCGCGGCCTACCGCTCGTGACGCGAAAGGACCATCTGCGTGACTGCTTCGATAACACGCCGACGCTGATCTACGTTAATGGGATTGTCGGCGCAGGCGAATGGGTTTTTGAGCAGGTAGTCAAAGAACGCTTCGAAGGCATGGTTGCGAAGCGCCTGCAGTCTCCATATCAGCGCGGCCGGACGCCGGACTGGCGCAAAATCAAGTACGCGGGCTTTGGGCGGCCGGCAGCCCTCGGGTTTGGGACAGCGCCAGGCGCGGGCTAGCGCCCGAAGGAATGGCCCGTGCTGCTGTATAGAAACACGTTGGGAGGAATCATGTGCTATGGATCGCCTCACGAACAGCTGGCCATGCTGCTAGAAGCGCACGGGGAGACGAAGAACGACCTTGGGCACACGGCCCTGGATGATTTCGAGCACTTCTGCGCGTACTCAGGGCTCAGCAGAGAATCAGCTGGAGAAATGGGCTTCGCGTGGTCCAAACTCGCTTATGTAACGGTCTGGACGACGCGTAACTGTAGCCAGCCGGAAAATGCTCGAGCTGGGAAATCAGACGCGGATCCGACGAAACCGGATGTGGCAGCTGCCCTCGAAAAACTCAAGGGCACAATGCGGGGCCAGTAGCAGCCCGCCGTGAATACGTTTTTCGCGTCCGCGAAACGCCATATCATCGCTCAATACCCGGATCTGGATCCGGCTCAGGGCCCGGCTCGATGTCACGTGTTTGTCCGTCCTGCTGGGGACGCAAAGCGTCGCGAGCAATTTTGCGGATAGCCTGCTCTCGTGCACGCTCGCGCTCATTTCGCTCCTGTTCCTGCGCATCAAGCATCGCGCGATGGCCGCGCATCACGTCGTTCAGTTCGGGTTCGGAAAACTCGATTCGCATGTTGCGTTGCGCGGCCACGCGCGCAGCGGCATGGCGAAAGTCTTCCGGTCCCTTCAATTCAAGAACATTCCCAAACTTCTTCTGTGCGAGCATCAAGCCTAGCTCGATCGCGGTGTCGTCAGCCTCCCACATCCGTAGCGAATGCCCTTCGTCATCAAGAACGGCCTTACCGTCCTGCCGATAGGTGACATCGCCGTTCTGGTGTACATCGTGCGTTACGCTCGTGCCGCGATAGATGATCGCGTTCGGCTGCTGTGGCTGTACTGGCTCGATGCGTGCGGCCGGCGCTGGATCCACTCGCCGGCCGACACGCTGCACGCGGCGCAGCTCGTGTAGCGCCCGCTCGTCGCCCGCTTGCGCACGCTCCGCAAGAAATTCGCGGTAGTGGTCATCAATACGGTAGCGCGTCGACGCCTTCAACGCGTCGCGCTCGATGGCGATAGCTTCGCGCAAAGCGGCTTCCTGCTCGATGCGCTGCATGCGAGCGACCGACAGCGCGGCCTTCTTGTCGGCCGCCGATAGCGCCGGGTTGTCGATGATCTGCGAGCGCTGACGCGTAAAGACATCGCGGATGCTCGATTTGCGGGCGCGCTCACTGGCGCCCTGGTCGAGCCAGCGATTGCGGAAGTCGACCAGCTGCTGATTTCGATGCTCCTGGTATTCGCGCCAGAAAAGCTTTTGCGGCGTCTGACGCGCGAGATAGTCAGGGTCGTTGCGCATCTGCTCGTGGTAGGTGTCGCGCAAGATGCGCGAGGCCTCCGACCACGGCAGATTCATTTCCTTCGTCAGAAAGTCGGAGACGTTCAGGTTGCGGTTTCCGGCTCGGATCCGATCGGAGCCATCGCGCCCACGCGTGATGCTGTACTTGTCGATCAGAACGCCATGCGAATGAGCGAGCGACGCAAGCAGGCGGCTTGCGTCGAGCTGTTGACGGATCTCCTGAAACTCGCTGCGCGGGCCAGCTGCGCGCTGTTGACGCTGCTCGTGCAGATTGCGTTCGAGCTGGTCTAGCATCGTATCTGCTGCCCGGCCCGTCGCGGTGTTTCGCGCGCGCCGTGGCCGTTGCCACGTCGACGGTAACGAAACCTCATCGCGCAGTGCCGGCGGCCGTCCTCTGCGCGATCGAGCGCCGCCCTTCCCTACTTCGAATTCTGCTGCAAGCCGGTCTGATTGCGCGCGGCTCATCTTCGATCGGCGGGCGCGCGACGGAGCTGGTACGTCAGACCTCGGGTGCAGTGACGGCGTATCGGAAAGCCTCGGCGTGCGGTGAAGAGATTCCGGCCGGCTTCGGCGGTCAAAACCGGGCGGCAATTTCCCGCCTCCCTTCAAGCGGTCATAGCTGCGGCTGAGCTTCGCTGCTGTCGCCGCATTCATCGCGCGCTGCTCGGTGGCCGTCGACTGCGCATAGCGCTCATACTCAACGGCCAACTCATAGCGCCAGTGCGAGCCTAAGCCTCGTCCTGCTGGTTCCGTGCTGCCGCTTCTTCCTCGGCCAGCGCTACGCCATCGCAATGCGTCAACGGCTGAGGATCGGTCGTTTCCCAGCTGATACGGTGCAAGATCCGGCAATAGCACTTGACTTCGCGCGTGCTCGCCATCCAGACCGATGCCTTGCAAATCTCGCATACCGTCTCGGGATTCGGCCGGCGTCCCGCGTCGATCTGCATCAAGGTCATACTCGTGATCGAGGTCGAGGCCTGCGGCGGCGGTGCGCTCCGCTTCGCGCGCTTGCTCGGGTTCGACTGTGTGCCGCCCTGGCTCGTATACCCGTGAAGTTCCCCGTCCCCGTCCACCATAGGTTCTTCCCATGCCGAAGTCGATTCGTCTGCTGGATGCGTCATTTATGCCCTCGTTGTCGTAGCGTTGATAGAACCTGCTTTCGCGCTCGGCCAAAACCTGCTGCTGTTCTTCGGCCGACATCTCCCGATAGCGCGCGCGAAATGCGCCATTCAGGTACTTCACTTCTTTCGATCGCACGTTCTCCCACTCTTGAATGAGCGCGAGCAAAGGTGCGGGTGTGGCCTGCGGATCGCCGGCCGCATCGTACTGCGGCTTGTACCGCGCATTCAGTGCTTCATTCTTTTGATCGGCCGTCAGTTCGACAAACTCGCGCGAGAACACGTATTCCTTCAGGTTGATACCGCGCGGCGCGCCGTCCAGCTTCACGTTTTCGTACTCGCCTGGCTTGCCGGCGTTACGCGTGCGTGTCTCGCCAAACTCGGCAAGCACGGTCTTGAAATCGTCGTAGCTTCGGATGTCGCGCGACATGACCGCTTCGAGGATCCGCGCCTTGGCGTCACTGTTCGATCCTTCGAAGACATCGCCCTTGTACCGGCTAATCATTTCAGACGCGTCGGTGAATTCCACGCGCCGGTTGTCCTTCGGACTGGCGAGCCCGTACTTGTGATTGATGTGTTCCTGGAAGGCGTCGATAAACTTCGTATTCGTGTCGACCAGCCCGAACGGTTCAAGGCGCGTGCCGCTAAGAAGGTTGGTGGCGGGAATGACGATGTGAACGTGCGGCTTGCGCTCTACCGGCTCGCCGTTCTTCCGGTTCGTGTATGCCTTGATTTTCGGTAGGTGCGCTTCTGCGTACATCACATATTCGCTGGGCTCGTAAGCGGCGAACGCAAAGCGCTCAAACTCGCGCACGATGTCCTGCAGCACTTCCGGCGCAACGTAGTCTTCTTTAAATGAAAGCGTGACCGTCAGATACCGCTCTGCGTCGGTGTCGATCGACTCGATGATGTCGTGCGTCAGCTGCAGATCGCCGGCCAGCATCACGCGCTCGTCCATCTCGTCGCGCTGCATGTCGCGGTCTTTCTTCTGGCCGTCCTCAAGATAGTCTTTGATGCCGGCGTGATACCCGCGCACCCTAATCAGCATGATTCAGGCTCGTCTTGAGGTAGCGCGCGATGATCTGCAGCTGGTACAGCAGCTGGTCGTAAGTGGCCTCGGACAGCTTGCCCTGCAGATGGTCCGAGTTCGCGCGGTGCGCGATCTGGTTAATGTTGTTGCTGGTCTTCGCGAAGATCTGCAGCATGCGCTTGCGATCGACGCTCGCTTTCGGCCGCGCAATAACCTTGGTCTTGTTGGTCAGCACGGCCTGCCGGAAAAACTCGGACTGCGTGAGCCCCGATTCCGCGACCTTCGCTAGATAGGCTTCACGATCGGCCGGCGTAAGTCGGAACGCGATCGGCTTGCCCAATCCCCCCTGATGCTTCGGCATCTTTTCTTCCCCACTTGTTCTAGCGCGAGAGCGCTGCCAAGCCAATGTCGCCACGTAGGGCGATCGGTTTTCCACGCGGCTTTAGCCGCGGGGGTTTCAAAGGGGGAACCCCTTTGGCACGGGGTATTTTACGAGGCGCGTAGCGCCTTGTAAACATACCCGTCGTGCCTCGAACCGCCTCCGATTCTGTCGTCCTCGGGTTGAAAAACGGTTGAGCGGCACGGAATCACGGTTGAAAAACGGTTGAACGAAGCGAACACGGTTGAATCACGGGTGAAAGATGGTGGAATGGCGGTAGAATCGCCGGAACCCGTCTTTCTGTGGCTTCGCCATGACTCCAGAAGAATTTATGCAGGCCAATCCGCCCGACCTACCGGCTCGATACCCGGCCTCGAAACTGGAGCCTCATCGAGCGGCAATCGAAAAGCTCCGGTCGGCTGACTACTCTTTACAGCAGATCCGCGCGTATCTGGAGCAATGCGGCGTCACCGTCTCCGTTCAGATGGTGTCTAAATTCCTCCGTGGCCGGGACGCGTCGCCACGCAAGGCGAAGACGCGCGGCGAAGCTCGCGCGTCTTCGCCTACGCCAGCGTCCGACCAACAGCCCGAGCCTCCCTCTCCCGCTGGCGCTTCCGTCGCGCATAAAACGCGCGACGAAATCGCGGCGGAAAACCCCGCCCTACGCGCCAAAGACATCGAAGAACGGTACGTCGACCAGTTCGCAACCGCCACACAAAACCCACTGTTGCGGCGGCGCAAAGCGCCCTAGCCTGCGCAGCCGGAACGCACGCGCCAGAAAAAAAGCAGCTTTGCAGTGAGAGGGGGTTGCGTGGCGTGTCGCCTCGGGGCGCGCGCTCGTGGTCATACCCGCTACTCGGTCCAGGGGCCGCGCTGCGCCGCGCGACAAAGGGCGGCACTCACGCAGAGCCGCCGTCGCTCTCCGTCGCTTCGGCGCAGGCCTGGACACTCCTAACGCTAGTCGCCCGAACGCGGGCCGCGCAAGTTTTTGCGGGAAATGTGCAAAAATTTGCTGTTGACATACTTGACAACACTCGACAGTGTTGGCATAATTGTCAACATGAAAGCCACTCCTCTCCTGAATCAACGCCGCGCCATCGACGCTCATTCGTTTGCGAGTCTCGTCGTGTGGCAATTGCCGGAACCCGTACCGGGCAGCACGCACCTGTACAAGTACAGCCTGGCGTATATCGTTAGCCGGGTTTGCGTTCTCCGGTACGACAATGAACGCGGCAAGGGCGATCATCGCCATTGGGGAGAAGTGGAAACACCCTATGTCTTCACCACGCCTGAACAGCTTATTGCTGATTTCTGGTCGGACATTGCCACTTGGAGGGCGTCACCATGAACACAGTAACCCTCGGCGTCGATACTGAAGACGCCGTTTCGGCCCGCTTCGTTGCCGCCATGAAGGGCGAGCCGCAAGGGGCCTTTATCACCTTCGCCACGCCGGAACTGCTGCTGCAGACGCTTACGCAGATGCGCTGGGAAATTCTCAAAAAGATGACCGGCGCGGGCAGGCTATCGCTGCGAGAGGTCGCGCGCCGCGTCGGTCGGGACGTTCGGCGCGTAAGCGATGACGTTCATGCGCTGCTCGATGTCGGCGTGCTGGAGCGCTGCGACGACGGCTCTATTGAATTTCCGTATGACGCGGTGCACGTCGATTTCACGTTTCAGGCTGAGGCTGCCTGACATTTGCTGCCTGGCGGTTTTGGGGATAACAATGATTAAAACGCTCGTAATCGGCGCGCTCGCGCTCTCGATTGCCTCGGCCGCTTGCGCCTATGACCGGGGCGCGCATGCTGGCTGGCAGGTTCATCAACCGGCTCGATTTATCGTGTCGGGCGTCCTTCGTAAAGACGGGACGGCAGACGTGATTAAACCGATCCACGCTATCGAAACGGCTGATACTGCTGACGCGGCTGTAGCGGCCTTCTCGCGCTCTGCGGGGCGGCAGTATCCCGGCTATACGCTCATCGGCACGTTAGCATCGCCAGTCCCGCCCGCCGGCACTTGCGAGAGCAGCATCTAACCAGGGCAGCAGGCGCGGCCTGCTGCTTTCCCGGTTGCTGCCGTCCTCTCAACGCCGAAACCGCTGAATGCCAGCAAGGGGAACCATGAAAGTTGCGCTGCTTGTGATGGCGATATGTGCCTTAATCATCGGCACAGCACTAGCTGGAGCCTACCGATTGCATGCAGCCTGGCCGATTATCGGCGCGGGGCTGCTGGTTGTTTTCCTGTTCTGGATGCTCAAGGTATGGGACCGGATTGACCAAGCAATCGAGGCGAGTCAAGAGAACTAGGAAAATGCTTTGTGAGAGCCAGTCAATTTTCGCGTCCGCGAAAATCGGCTGGCACACGCACGATAAAAGACCATGAACGAAACAAATAGCGAAACCCGGCTGGACGCGATACGCCCGGCCACACTGTTGCTTGCAACAGATCCAGGCTATCGGAAACCGCATCCTTACGAGGTTCGCGCGCTGCTGAAGGTCACCAACATTACCGCCTCAGTGGCTGGCAAGATTACCGGGCGTCCCTCCAGAACCGTGCGCAAGTGGACAAGCGAAACCGATTCAGAGAACTATCAAGCCATTCCCTATTCGGCTTGGCGACTGCTCCTGCTCGAAACCGGCCTGGTAACAGTCACGGGGGGATGGGCGTCGTTGAATGATGCACCCGATGATGTCGAGGGCGAGGCATAAAACAAAACTGGCGCTTACGCGCCAGGGTTGTTTTGCAGTGGTGGATGCGGCCTTATCTGTCCGGGGTCGCTAGCATCAGAAAGCGTCCGACTGCGCAGAGTGCCAGATAAGAAGCGGCAAGCATCATGCCTTTGAAGGCGGTAACGCTGCCCGTTGCGTGACTGAAAAGGCCCAGCACTAGCGCTGCGGCAATGGCCAGGAAAACAGATGCTTTGAACATACTTCCTCCCGTTGTGTGATTAGTCGCGCGGCGCGTCCTGCTGTTGCAGCCATATCTGGCCCAATCCTGCCGCGTGGCAGAGCAAAGCCCAGGCGGCGTATGGAATTCCTCTTTCGTCGCCGGTCCAGCGGCGTACCGACCTGTCATCGGCAACGCCCGTTAGCTGCGCTGCCCGAACGCCTGTCAGCCCTGCCCGATGCAATACCTCGGCAATGACTTCGCCAGTCGGGCGCTCCCACTTTTCCGCAAAGGGGCGCAGGTGTTCGGGTTTTAGCAGTGTCATTCGATCCTCTGGTGAAAGCGTTAGCCGGGCTAATCGCCCGGCTGCTGTCGTCGTTTAGTCGATCGCCTTAAAGATCAGGCGGCGTTCCGGGTGCTGGTGCGCGTATTCGCGCAGCGCGTAATACAACTCAATGTGTTCTTCAATCCCCGTCCGGTTGCAGAGCTGGCCCAAGGCAAAGAGACTCGCAATGATGCCTGCCGCATCCGGGGTAACGGAACCCTCGAAATAGTTTTCCGCGTTGCTCAGGTGAAAGGCTTGATCGTGGCTCGGCGCCATGTAGAAGCCGCTGTTGCTCAGCCGATAGAAATTCCAGTAACCGCCTGTGTACTGGTTCTCGCCCGCCAGGCGCTTCATCGAGCCGTACACATACGACTCAAACATGACAGCGTAGCGGCCAAAGAAGCTCGCCATCGTGGTAACGCGCGAGCCTTCAGCTACCAGGGCGGGTGTGATCGAAACGGTTTCGGTTTGGGTGTTCATCGGACTTTTCTCCGGGGGTGTGGCCTTGGCGGGATGCCCGGCCTTCAGGTTCTATATTAGGGCCATTGGCCCTATGTGTCAAGCGATATTTTCGCGGACGCGAAAAAAACCCGCATGTGCGGGTTCGGTGTATTGCGGGCTGGCTAGGCGGGGGGCTGCTGCGAGCGAGGGTTAATCAATCGCTCTAGCCGTTCACTGTCTCCGTCTTCCTGCCAGCCTACTGTCAGGCTATACCAAAGCTGATGAACCCCCATTGCCATGCAGCGCGATACGTTGTTGTCTGTTTCCTTGCTCATGTGACGGACGATCAGGCGTTCGGCTTCGCGAGTCATCTGCCCATACGTCCATCGCTTCGAGGTAGTCATTAAATCTGCTCCGTGGTCTTTAGCCAAAGTATGCCAGCGCGGACAGAGTGGAAACGATCAGCAATGACGCTCCCATAACAATTCGCTCTGCAAGCTCTACACGGTCAAAAACTTCTTTCATGTTGGTCCCGTTTTGTTATCGGCCCGCCTAAGCGGGCGCTGTCTTTAGAATCGGTAGTCGAGCGTATAAGCCTGCTCGTTGCACTCAACGATCAGCTGCCCGTTGCGATACGTTGCCCCTACTGCCCTGCCCCGTTTAACGTGAAAAACGGTCACGTATCCGGTGTGGATTGCTGCATGCAACGCGGCGTTAAGCGCCGGGACGCTCGTCTGATGCCTGGCATGGAGACGGTTCCAGCGTGCGACAAAGCGATTTGCACGGCTAAGGCTGGTGAAGTAGCGCACTGGCGTGGCGTCGGGTGTCTCAGACATCGAGCCCGCCAGATAGGAGCATTCGGCATCGTTCCAAACGCGGGAGATAGCGAAACCCTGTTTCGCGTTGTGGCCGTGGACGATCAGGTGCATGGTTTCCCTCTCCCTTATTGCAGCGAAAGGGAGCGGGCAACCTGCGCCGCGTTCTCATACTTGCCGCCGTCGTGGTGCGCCCAGCTGCTACCGTGCGACAACGTGTGAAATGCGCCCGGTGCGCCGCGAACTGCTGTAGGCCATGCCGAAACCATCACGGCGACCGTTTCACCACATACGATCAGATCGCCGTCCTTGCATTCGACTGCGACTTGCGTCCAGTCGTAGGCGCTGCCCGTGTCCGTCGAGTCCATGAAGTGAATGCGCACGCCGTCAACGATACGGACGGCTACGGCTGCCGCGAAGATGTGCGCGTCCATCTGGCCGAAGATGGCGTAGCTTTGCAACGCATCCTGAACCTGCGCGAGAGCGATAACTTGGGTTTTCATCGGAAGTTGCTCCGGGGTGTGGCCTTGGCGGTATGCCCGGCCTTCAGGTTCTATATTAGGGCCAATGGCCCTATATGTCAAGTGATATTTTCGCGGACGCGAAAAAAGAAAAGCCCGCTATGCGCGCGGGCTTTGGGCGTTACTCTCGGCTATGCGCTCTGTGCTTTGCGCAGTCGGAACGTGCGGCGGTAATACGCCAGGTCACTGATTTGCACGATCGACAACGAGACTGAGGCTTGGGCGGTAGGCGCATCGTAGATATGCGCCATGCCCTCTACTATCTCGTACCAGCGGTCATTCTTCATGGACTCACTCTCCTGTATGCGGGCTTGGCCATGCCCGCCGAAGCGGGCTGTTGGTTTAGTGAGCGCGGGCGCGTTTAGCTTCCATTCGCGCCTTGTTGCGCAGCGCGTTCGCCTCTGCTCGCGCGCGAGCCGGTGCATACAGTTCGTGGTCTTCGAACAGGGTCACTTGGCCCTTGTCGAAATAGTCGGTCTGCGTGTCAGTGTCGTTCTTGTAGTTGCTCGGGAAGACGTTGCCCAGCTGGCGGTCGTAGTCTTTCGCGTAGATCGTCACGCACTTTCGACCATCAACGCGGTTATCCAGCGAGTACCAAACGCGCGCCGTGTTCGTGCCGTTCGTGACGTTGTGGATGTTGAATTTGATTGCTGCTTTCATCGGGTTGCTCCGGGGTGTGGCCTTGGCGAGATGCCCGGCCTTCAATAACTCCATTGTAGGGCCATTGGCCCTACAGGTCAAGCGTTATTTAATTGCCCAGCGTTCGAAAGAATGCAATTTCTTCCTCAACGTCCACCTGATACAGCATGCGGACATTCGCGCGCGCCTGCTCTCGATCGCAGTCCATCACAAACACGTAGAGGTCTTCCAGATTCTGGCGCAGCATTACTGGCTCTCCTGTTTGATCTTCCTGGCTGTGCGGCGCTCAAGCAATGCTAGGGCGGCATCCCTGGTCATCCCGATTTCCACATAGCGCCATGTTTTGAAGATTCGGCCGCCTTGGTAGTTTTCGCACAAGCGCCAAACTCCATAGCCAGAATCTTCGCCCCAATGATTTACGCAATGGCACGCGGCGAAAATGTCGCCTCGGGCATTGGTGCCTTTCGCGATCACGGTAAGTCTGCTCATCGGATATTGCTCCGGGGTGTGGCCTTGGCGGATCTGCCCGGCCTTCAGATAACATTATAGGGCCAATGGCCCTGTCTTGGCAATCAGTTTGCGCTGGCTCCTGTTTGCCGCTGGCCTTGGGGCCATGGCGGGCTGCAGCTGGGGCCGATCGTTAGTCGCGTTGGGTCTAAGGTTTTCTATCTCTACAAGGCAAGCCCTGAAAGGGCGCGTCAGGCCCGAAGGGCAGGGCTCGCGGGGAGACGGTGGGCGGGTGCGGAACCTTCCGGCCTTCAGGCCGGGAGGCTGTCCACACCCTTGCGGTGTGGGCAGCGCAGCCGTCCACGGTCGGGCGCGGGTACGCCGCTGCCGTGTGCGGTCGGGGCATTGGCAATGCACGGCCGTTTGTACTGTCCACAGATTCAGCCGGTGTTACTACAAGGGATACATACAGGAACAATAATACAGGGGGCAAGGGTGGCGATTCTCTGAGAGCCTTGCTGGAAAAGCGTTTGCGCGATTTTGTTGCCTGATTTTGCGGGAGTTCTTCAGCGCATATGGCGGGAGTTCTTCAGCGTGGATAAGTCGGACAAAAGGGCAGTAAGTACCTGATTCGATGCGGAAAACAGCAGCGGGAGTTCTTCAGCGCGGATAACTGGGCTTATCCACACGCTTGGAGTGGAAAACTCGCAGCAAATTTCAGGCGAAATTGGGGCTTTCTGGCGGCTCGTTGGCCTTCAGTCGCTCGATGTGGCGTCTGAGGATGTTATAGCGGCGTGCGGGGCGGTTTAAAGCGTTCTGAGGGGCTTTGATTCTAGGTCGGATGGGGCGGCAGGCTGCATGCTCGTGCAGGAGTTGGTCAGACATCGAGCGGGCGGGGTGTGGCGCGAATCGGCGGCGATAAGCGCGCAGCTGCAGGCGGGGGTTCTTCAGCGCACCGGGCGGGTATGCGTGCGCGGATCGCGGATCGGGGCGATTCTGCTGTAAGTAGCCGGGAGTTGTTCAGCGCATCGGGCGTGCGTCCACGCGTCTGCGGCGATCGACGGCAACTGGCGGGAGTTGTTCAGCGCATCCAGCGGGCGGTGTGCGGCTCGGCTCGGCCGCGTGGCTGCTAGTCGCCGGGGGTTCTTCAGCGCATCGGCGGCGATCGGCGGGCGGGCCGGGAGTTGTTCAGCGCATCGAGGGCGGGGCGTGAGCGCGGATCTGCGGCGCTCGGCGGGAGCTGCAGGCGGGAGTTGTTCAGCGCATCGAGGGCGGGGCGTGAGCGCGGATCTGCGGCGCTCGGCGGGAGCTGCAGGCGGGAGTTGTTCAGCGCATCGAGGCGGGCGTGAGCGTGGATCTGCGGCGCTCGGCGGGCAGCTGCAGGCGGGAGTTGTTCAGCGCATCGGGGCAGGGCGTGTGCGCGGATCTGCGGCGGTCGGTGGGCAGCTGCAGGCGGGAGTTGTTCAGCGCATCGAGGGCGGGGCGTGTGCGCGGATGCCGGCGCTCGCGGACAGCTGCAGGCGGGAGTTGTTCAGCGCGTTTGCAGGTTTCTGTTGCGCACGCTTGCCGTACAGCATACGCTTCGAGCTGCACTGAACGCGTCAACAACAGTTCAACGGCTGTTTGGGGGGCTTTCTGAGCAAAAAACCCGGCTTTCGCCGGGTAAGGGTTACATCAGGAAAGTGGCCAGCGGATCGAAGACGTGATGTAGCAAAGCTTTAAAGGTCTCCGATTCCGCAAACGTCATCGCTGCTTGCCAGAGCAGCGTTGCGTAAAACTCGCCTTTCATCGTGGACTCCGTTTTTGCGAGTTCAGATAGGAAGGATCTCGGCGTTACTGCCCGGTGAAGGTGCCAGCCTTTGCCGGGCGGGAGCGCCCTTCAAACTCCCGCCCACGAAGCATACGACAGCGCTCGACCATCAAGCGTCGTTTTATTTGGTCGGACAGCCTTGACTTCTTAAAAGCCTGCCTCGCGCGCGAGTATTCGCGCGTGCCACAACTCCCTCGCCTCGTCAAGTGATTGGCTGTCTGTTTTGAGCAACGTGGCTGCTGCTTCGGGGTTCGACATTTAGGCAACGTTGAAGCATTTGGCTGCGCTCTATACTGTATATGCATACAGCTATTTTCTGGGGTGAGTGCATGGCGCGGGAACCTGATTTCGTTCCGCCTCAAACGTCGGAAATGCGTGCGCTGTGGCGCAGGCATCAGGATCCCGACATTCGACGGCTGCTGCTCGAAATCAACCATCTGCGGAACGTTCTGCGTGAGATGGACGATTTGCGTGCTGTGGTGGATCGCGCGTGGAAAGATGACATTGGCGGTCAGCTGGTGGCGCTCGAAAAAATGCGCTATCGACTGCTCGAAGAACGCGTTAGGCGCGGGTTGCTTGATCCGTAGGCCGGGAGTTCTTCAGCGCGCTTTCGCGGACGCGAAAAGTCGCGGGAGTTGTTCAGCGCATCAGCGCGTTTTCGCGGGCGCGAAAATCGGCGGGAGTTATTCAGCGCGAGCGGCAATCGTGCCGCCCGTGTTGGTTAGAACAGGTCGCGCTGCGTGCCAATGCGCGGCACAGACGGCGGGGAGGGCAGGGGAGTAAAGCCCTGTTCAGAAATCTGATATTGCGCCTGCGGATAGACGATCTTGACCATATCGAGTGCGGTCAGGAACGCTTTCCGAAAATCTCGCACAGATTGGCCGATGTCTTCCGGGTTGATCCGGCCGCCAAACTGGTTCATCAACGAAATCCACGGGATCGGGCGTCGGCGGCCTTCGAGGTAGCTAACGCGATACGTTAGCCAGGTATAAACGTCCATCGCCAAGGGGGAGCGGCGCAGCGACTTATAGACGCGCAAATCAATCGGCACGGGGCTCGTAATGCATTCCTCGAAGAATTTCCGGTTGAGTCTGACGGTCGATCGCCAGGTGCCTGCTTCCTCTGCCGCCTGCGGTGTCCATAGGCCGCTGTTCGGGTCGGTGTCGTCGGGCGCGGGCGTGCCGTCAGCGGCTTCCAGGTTGTCCAGGCTGTCAATGTCTTCCTGCAAAAGATCCACGTCATCAGCAATCTGGACATTGCGAAGCTTGAACCCCCGGTTTTGAATCGCACCGCTGTACTGCGCCGTAATCATTGCGCCGAACAACCGTTTCATCTGTTCAACGGCGCGGCTGCCGCTACCGCGTGCGCCGCCTCCAGTGCTGCGCACTTCGAGGACATCGCGCAGAAACACGCGCAGCGATTCGCCAAGCTCAATAACGGGGGATTGGCTCCGTACAGCTTCCGTCGAAACCCACGACATCAAAAGGCGCGGATAGATGCCAAAGGGAATGCCGCCTTTTCCCGGTACATCGCCTTCATATCCCGCGACAATCCGAAGCGTGAAATCGCCGTTGCGACGCGTGTAAACGTCTGTCTTCGGATCCTTGTACGGCATCGTGGCGAGAACCAGTGCGCGAGACATGAAACCGATTGTGCCTGCACTTTTGGCGTCTTCGGCCTCGATCGCGAGCTGGGTTTCAATCAGTTCCTTCACCCATGCCGGAACGGGTTTGCCAGAACGGTAGTCGAGTTCCAGGCGGCTTTCTGCCTCGGGCCGTGCTGGTCCTGCCTGCGTCGTCTGTTTTTTCGTTGCCATTAGTGCCTCGGCGTCTCTGCTGCAGCTGGTGCGTGTTCTTGCGCAACCTGTGCGCGGTACTGCTCGGCGGCTTCCTGTCCCTGCTTCCATTTTTCGTATGCGTCGAATACGACATCAACGCAATCGCTGACGGTCTGCCGTGCTTTCCAACCGTTAGCGGTGGCTACAGCCTGAAGCGTTTTGCCGTCGACAAGAACGGCGCGGGCTGCGTCGATGCGAGCCGGGGAAATGTTGAGCATTGGCCTGACGGCTTCGAAGTCGGGCGCGCTCATTTTGCGTTTTGCGGGCATGTCTTGTCCTGTGAGCGGCGGGCAGGGGCGTGGTGCGCGCCCCTGCCGGGTGATTACTTCGAGCTGGTAGCAGCGGCCTTCAGCACGCTTGAAAGGTCGTACTCGGCGTGTACGTCCGTGCCATGCAGAAATGCTGCGAGCGCGAGCGCGCCTGCGCCGTCGTGGGCAAACTGGTTATCCGCGAGGCCTTTCAACACTGCGCTGGCCAGTAATTCGGCCCGCGTGCCTTTTGCCTTCATCGCGTGTTGACCGGCATCGTAGAAGCTATAGAGCCATGCCCCGACTTCAGCCCGGTCCTGCTCCTGCAGGCTGGCAAGCGTCTTCTTGACGCTTTCGCCTCGCGCGAGCTGGGCGTGAATCGCATCGAGCGCATCGGTCGGGCTGAAAACGGGTGCGCCGTTTTTCGCGTCCGCGAAACCGTTGGACGCTACTATGTCTGCCTTCGCGGGTTTCGTGTCGGCCGCAACGGGCGCTGCCGGCTGCTGGGCGGCCTTCTTGGGCTTCGCCTTCTTCAGCGCTGCGTCTGAGGTCTTGCGTGCATCAACCTTGCCGCGTGTCGCCTTCAGCGTGTCGACCAGATCGCGGGCTGCCTGCGGATCCTGCTTTTCGACCTGACGCACGCGGCTGATAACTTCGAGGTCAGCGCTGATGTTTTCCGTAACCAGTCGGCGCGATTCTTCGGGGAGCTTTAACAGGCTGAGCGTCTTCGAGAGCCAGGAGCGGTTCTTGTTGTACTTGGACAGGAATGCGTCGACGCTGCCAAGTTCATCAACCTCGCGCTGGATGCGGGCGGCTTCCTCGATCTGCGTCAGGTTCTTGCGATGGGTGTTTTCGACAAACTGCGCTTCCTGCGCCTCGTCGTCCGTCATCGTGCGAATGATCGCCGGGATGCGCTCGAGCTCGGCAATCTTGCTTGCGCGGACGCGGCGCTCACCAGCGACCAGCACATAGCCGTCTGCCGTATTGCGCAACAGCACCGGCTGCAGGACGCCGCGCTTCTTGATGTCGGCTGCGAGGTCGGCCAGCGTTTGTTCTGCGTCTTCAAACTCCTTACGGTCCTGCTCCTTGATCGTGATTTCATCAAGGCGAACCATGCTGTAGTCCTGGTGGGATTCCTCCATCAGCCCCGTAAGCTCGCTTGCGCCCAGGATGTCGCCCAGGCCGGCGAAAGCGTTGGTTTGTGCGTTGCGCGCGGCTTTGGTCATTGCGTCACTCCCAGGTCATTCAAAATCAGGTTCATTGCTGCTTTCCATTCCTGCGCCGCTACACGGTGGCCGGCGCCCTTCGTACCCTTCCAGACGGGGCGGCGTCTCGCTGTCGACTGCTTGACCGACGTGCGCTCTGCGAGCATCGTCGGCAGGATCATCTTTCCGAGTTGCTTGCGCAGCTGGTCAAGCGCATCGCGTTCTTCCTTGCTTTTCGTGTTGATGCGTGCCGGCAGCAGACCCAGCAGACGCAGACCGGGGTTGTAGCCTTGCTCGCGGATCTTCTTCAGGAAGGCCAGCAGGTCCGTAAGCGCCGCGCTCTCGTACAGGCCAACAGGGAAGGGGCAAACAACGGCCTCAGCTGCGACCAGTGCGCCGGCCGTCATGGGCGGGGAAAAGTCGATGTTGCCCGGCGTGTCGATCACGCACAGATCGTAGTCGGCCGCTAGGCGCTTCAGGTGCTGCCTCGGTCGCTTCAGCACTGATTCATTAACGCCCGTCAGCAACGAAAGCCCCTTGTCGGCGCGAATGATGGAAAGGTTCGGGCCAAGGACTTCGGGACGGAGCGGCGTGGCATCCTCGGCAAACAGGGTAGAGGCCATCAGGCCGGGTTCTGCATCTTCGGCAGGGAGAAACGTCAGAGAGGCGCTGCCTTGTCGATCGAGGTCTACGAGCAACACGCGCAGGCCGGCTTCCGCGCCGGCATAGGCGATGTGCGTTGCAACAGTAGTCTTCGAGATCCCGCCTTTCTGGTTGACGACCGCAATGCTTTTCATATGCTTCCTTTTTGTCCAAGGGGTCTTTCGTGGTGTTGTTACTGCATCAAGCAGTGAAGCCATTATTCCATACTTTTCCCTTTTTGTCAGGTAAATCAGCCTGACAAGGAAAAAAGTTATGAGGAATGGTCAGCAGTTCTCGCGGCGGCCGGGTCGCTTGCTTGATCGCGCCCTAGAATGATGAGGTGCAGGAATTTTGCGTCTCAAGGCTGTTACAGATTTACCGGAACGCAAACGGTAAAAACTTTATGAAAAGCCTAAAGAAAACCTTTGACCTGACGTAAACCCGAGTAATCCGCTAATCAAACCTTGCGGGCCGTGCGCATTAACCTGAAGCTTGCGAAGTAGGGTCGTATTGATGTTGCAACAGTTTTGGCAGTCTGACTGTTACATCTAGAAACACCTGGTAGCATTTCCTCGCCTCACTTCCCGTCCTTCTAGCGCCTCCCCGGATCGTCGCAAACCTATAAAATTGCGAGCATTTTGCTTGTAATGCGGGCATTATTGTTGGATGATTGCAAAACTCGTTTTTGCTAAGCAAAACAACAATTTTGCGATTTGCGACGAAAAGGAGTAGAATGCGGAATAGTCATGGTGATTCGTAGCCGAAAAGTTCCTGTTGTGGCAAAAGGTTTCGCTTTGCCATTCAACGAGGAAAAAATGGGGCTCACCACGCGCGAGCTTTCAGCAGTCGACGAAACGCTTCAGGGACGGTACGTGGTCTGGATCAGAGAGGATCCGCACGGCTTCTGGAAGGTAGAGATTCACGTCGATGATGGGGACCGGGTCTACGACCTGGACACGACGCGAGGCGGGACAAAGTCCTGGCGGCAGCTAAAAGATGCGTTGCTGTTCGTCAAAGAAAATTGCCCAAGGGCAAAGGACGTATTTCTGGAAGTGGAACAGGGATGGGTGCTGCAAAAGACGCCAGATGACCTGACGAAGTGAAGGACGGCCGATGCCAGTGTTACCAGCACTGACACCAGCCTGACCAAGAAAAAACCTGGGGGGCCTTTCATGGCTACGCTGATTATAGCGTCCTTAACGGACGCTCGATATGTGCTGCCTAAAAATACACATATTGCCAACTCTTCCCTGGAAAACAGGGTACGAGTGGCAGCATGAGCGCGGTTCTTGCCTCGCCTGTCGGGGGCTCGGGCTTGTTTGCGGACGCTGCGAGTAAGAGTTTCGCGTCCGCGAAAACCATCGTCTCCAGTCCTTCTTTCGTCGCGTCGATCGTTGCGGAGGTCACGCAATGATTGCCGACTTTGCGACCCTCGCGCACGAATGCGCGCCAAACGTCAACCCGACGACCCTGCAGGCCCTGGTCAAAACCGAATCCGGGTTCAATCCCTACGCTATCGGCGTCGTGGGTGGTCGTCTGTCGCGTCAGCCGCGCTCAGCTGCGGAAGCGATTGCAACCGCTAAAGCGCTCGATGCGCGCGGCGTCAATTTCAGCATGGGGCTCGGCCAGGTCAACAAGGCGAATCTGCCGTCGTATGGGCTGACCTATGAAACCGTGTTCGATGCGTGCGCGAACCTGCAGGCTGGCGGCAACATTCTCGCTGACTGCTATCGCCGTGCAGCTGCCGCGAAGGGGCAGGGCAAGGACGCGCTCTATGCGGCCTTCAGTTGCTACTACTCGGGCAATTTCTCTCGCGGCTTTCAACCTGACTTTGGCGGAACCAGCTATGTGCAACGCGTAGCTGCAAACGCGCAGGATACCAAAGTTTCGGTCGAGGTCGTTCCTGCCATTCCAGTCATTCTGGACAAACCCGCGTCCAGAAAGGTCGACGCACCAAAGGCCCGTCAAACGGTCCAGGTCGCGCCGGCATCCGCCGAACCTGTCTCTGCCTCGGGCGACCATCGCGCGAGCTGGGATGCGTTCGGCGATTTCAGCGGGAAGTAATCATGCACACCCTATCGGGAGTTCCTATGTTCATCAAACGCAAGCCTGCCGCGTCGCGGCTCGTAAAGGTCTTGCTCGCGATCATGCTGGGCGTTGCGGCTGTGGCTGCTCCCCCTGCGTTCGCGGGCGGGCTGTCAGCGGGTACGCAGGCGGCCGACACGTTCTATACGTGGATGTATTCGATCCTCGGCATCCTCTCCGGTTGCTATCTGCTCTACAAGGGCGGCATGGCATGGACTGATCGCGAACACTGGTCCGATTTCGGCATCGGCGTTGCAAAGGTCGCGGCTGTCGGCGCGGTGTCGGTCCTCGGGCCGTGGGCCTGGAGCCTTTTCGTCAACTGAGCCATGAGCGAAAAGAAAAAGTATTCCGCCTTCAACGGGCTCGGGCGTGTAGCGATGGTTTGGGGCGTCCCGCTGATGGCCGTGCTGTGCGCTGCCGTTCCGATCGTCCTGGTGACGGTGCTGCTCGCGGCCTTTTTCGGGCCGGGCGGGTTGCTTGGCTTTTCGCTGCTCATTCCGATTCTCGGGCTCTTTAAAAAAATGTGCGAAACCGACGATCAGGCGCTTCGTATCCTGTGGCTCGAAGTGCGCTGCCGCATGTCCCGCCGTATGGGGCACCTGTTCGGCAATACGCTCACGCTCGCGCCTATCAAGCTTGGTCGTCGGCTCGTCGTTTACCGTCAACCGTTTCGGAAAGAAAAATGACAGCGGCTTCTATCAGTAGTGAATTCCTCAAACGGATTCCGGCGGCAGAAGAATGGTTGCCCAAGTATGGCCGGCATCTGACGAACCGCGTCATTGGCATGGATAATCGCCTGCTGGTCTGCATCCGGTTGATGGGCATGCCGTTTGAGTCTGTCAGTGACGCGCTCGTCGTGAACGAGTTCGACAATCTCACGAAGAACTATTCGGATGTCGGCCGCGATCACGGCAACAAGCTCGCGATGTGGACACACTTCCTGCGGCGCAAGGTGCGCTTTAACCAGCGCTATAACTTCACGACGCGGTTTGGACGTGAGTTCACGCAAAAATACCTCAAGCGCTTTCACGAGGGCGACTATTACGAGAATTCGTTTTATATTTCGTTGATCCTCAAGTACGAAGATCTTGACGATGGATTGAAAGACATCGGCCAGCTGGCAGACCAACTGGTCAAGTCGCTGAGCCCATACGATCCCGAATACCTGGAGACGTATGAGCGCAACGGCATCATGTTCTCAAGCGCGTACAAGTTCCTTGGCAACCTGTGGAACGGCTTCGAAGAAGAACAACCCGTTAGCGCGTCGACGGCGCGCGAACTGATACCGAGCGTTTGGGCGCACTTCGGCTATGACACTGGCGAGCTGCGTAGCGATGTATCAAGCCAGTTCTGTGTCTGCTACGACCTGAAGGACTTCCCTAAAGCGGGGTGGGGCCAGCTGAACCCCATGTTGTCGGTTCAGGCGGAATTCAACATTACGCAATCGTATGGCGCAATGACCTCGTTTGAGGCAAACCGGGCCATCGAAAGCCAGATTAACAAGCTTGTGTCGACCGGCGACAAGGCACAGCATCAGATTGACGAACTGAAGCTGGCACAAGGTTACGTGAGTACGGGTGAGCTGGCGTTTGGCGACTATCACGGCGCATTGGTGGTCTTCGGATCCAGCGTGAAAGAAGCGACGGACAAGGGCAACCACGTTGCGACGCGCGCCAAGAACGAATGCGGTTTCGGCTGGAACAAGGCGACACTCTCCGCGCCGTACACATACGCGAGCCAGATGCCGGGTGCAAAGGTGAAGCCTCGGCCCATGCCGAAATCGTCACGCAGTCTCGCGTGCGCGTTCACGCTTCACGACTATTCGGCGGGCAAGTCGACGGGCAATCCGATCGGTGACGGTAGCGCGGTGATGCCGCTGCAGACCGTCTCGAAAAAGCTCTATAACTTCAACTTCCATGCGACACGCGACGACGAAAACAGCCTTGGCGAGAAGGTAGCAGGCCACACGCTGCTACTCGGAACAACGGGCGTCGGCAAGACTGCCCTGCAGCTGGCGATTGCAACGTTTTTCCAACGCTTCGAGCCGATGATGTTCGGCCTCGATGTCGGCCGAAGCATGGAAATCTGGTGGCGACAAATGGGCGGCACGTACATCCGCCTGTCGCCTGGCAAGCGAACAGGTTTCGCGCCGTTTGCGATGCAGGATACACCTCTCAATCGTCAGCACTGGTACGACCTGGTTGAAATCTGCGGACAGGATAGCGACGGCAAACTGTCGGCCAGCGACAAGCTCAAGATCAAGGAAGCGGTCGATACGGTCGCCTCGCTGAGCGATGTGAAAGAGCGCACGTTTAGCCGTTTGCTGGAAAGTATCGAAGACGAAGGCGGCGACTGCCTCTTTACGCGTCTGTCGCAATGGTGCTATGCGACTGAGGGACGCTACGCGTATGTGTTTGACAACCCTCCTGGCATGCTGCCGGATCTAACGGACATGCGCCGCCTGGCGTTTGACGTGACGGAGTTTGCCAAGGAGAACTACGAGCCGTCAGAAGCGGTTTTTACGCATATCTTCTTCATCAAGAAACTGATGAAGCGTAGCGGCAAGCTGCTGATGTCGATCGTTGAAGAATTCTGGCTACCGCTCAAATACCGCATGACGCGCGAGGACATCGAGGCGACGCTTGCCGCCGGCCGGAAAGAAGGGGAATTCATGGTGCTGGTGACGCAGCAACCTGAACAGGCAATTGCCTCACCTGTATTCCCGCAGATCCGCAGCCTGACGGCGACAAAGATTTACCTGCCCGATCCGGCTGCCGAATGGGAAGGGTACAAGCGCACGAACATGACGGAGAAGGAGTTTAGCCAGTTCAGCAAACTCGGCAAAAGCTCGCGGATCTTCCTCATCAAGCAGGGCAACCAGTCGGCTTTCGCGACCCTTGATCTGCACGGCTTCCAGGATGAAATGGTTGTGCTGTCGAGTTCGCCCGAAAACATCCTGCTCATGGAACAGTGCATCGAGGAACACGGCGAGGATCCTGATGCCTGGTTGCGGCCTCTGCAGGAAAAGGTCTTCGCGGCGGCACTGTATCAAAAGCTCATCCTGGAATTCCAATCGGAGCCCGCTGTAGTCGCGTCGGCGCTGCAGGCCGGCATTCACAAGTGGCGCGAGCAAAAGCGTGCCGAAGACGAAGCGCTCGCAGCGATCGAGAGCGCACTTATCTAATGGAGTGTTAAATGAAATCCTTTAAATCCCTGATTCGTGCGGCGCTCGCGGCACTCGTCCTGCTTGGCGCGGCCAACGCTGCGCATGCGCAGATTCCGACTACTGACATCGCTGCAGCTGCGCAGCGCGCGCTTGCGATCGACAACGCGATTCAGCAGCTGACGCAGATGAAAGCGCAGGTCCAGTCGCTCACGGGCAACTGGAATGTCGGCGTGGTACTCAACGATCCGGCCTTGCATAGCTATCTTCCCGACCAGTGGGAGTCGATCTATAACAAGGCAAAGAGCGGTTCGCTCAACGGTATCTCCAGTGCAACGTTGCAGATCATGCAGCAGGAAGGGCTTACTAATGGCGCGACGAGCGGCCAGCAGCGCTTGAATAGCACGCTGGCGACGAATAAAGCGATGGCCCAGGCCTCCTACGACCAGACGATTGCAAGGCTGCAAAACATCCAGTCACTGATGCAGCAATCGAATCTCGCGCAAACCGCTGCGGAGAAGCAAGACTTGAACAACCGTCTGCAAGCGGAGCTGGCGATGGTGCAGAACGAACAGACGCGCCTGAACATGATGACCAGCCTGCAAAACGCAGAGGTCCAGTTGGCCCAGCGACAAGCCCACATCGCGAACAAAAACGCGTTGCTCGGCCTGGATGCGAACGGAAATCTCTTGCCGTCGAGTTCTCGCCAAGGGTGCGGGATTCCTACAGATATTTGCAATTGATGCGCCTGTCTGCCCCGTTGCTGTTCACCAAACTTATTAGAGGTTAGAAATGAATGCACTACTCAATATTCGCGCTGTAGCTGCTGCTTTGCTTCTGTCCGTCTTCGCGGCCTGCACGAGTCATGTTGATACCGCTTCGTTGGCGGGAACGTATGGCGTCACGGACAAGAGTGGCCAGGTGACGCCGTTCGTCAAGATCGAAGCGGGCGACGCCAGTAAGGGCGAATTCGTCCTCTACGAATACCGAAAGGGTGAATGGAAGCGGCCGAAACAGGCATGGTCGGATAACCCTACCTATGAGCCCGTCAAGCCCTTCAAGAAAGAAGACCTCGAAAAACTGGTTCATCACAAGCTGGATGTCGATGTCGATGGCGTACAAACGCGTGGGTTCGCGTTTGTGCATGTTCCGGCTGGCTGGTCAGATACCGGGGATGCTCACGGGTTCACGACAAAGACGGGCTTCTTTGCGATGACCCTGATTGGCCCGGTCGAACTGGTTCGGATGTAATCGACAAGGCACAGCGCGAGCCAGATCATGGAACAGACAATTACGGTCGACATCTTCACGAGGCTATTTTCAGCCTTCGATAACAATCTGCTTGGGCTCATCAACACGGGTTCTGCGAATCTCATCCAGGCAATCAGTCCGTTCTTGGCCGCCCTGTTCTGTCTCTACGTGCTGTGCATTATGGCCGGGTACTGGCACGGTTCCATTGATGAGTCCGTCTTTGATTTCGGAAGGAGGATGATCGGATGGGCAGTGATACTTACGTTCGGGCTCAACATCCAGTACTACACCACTTACGTTGTCCCGTTCTTTAACGGGCTAGGCGACGATCTGGCGTCAGCGCTCGCGGGTCAGCAACAAACCGGCGCGGCGCTGGATACGCTGGTGTCGGCATACGTGACGGCAATGTGGAAGATGTTTCAGGCGGCAGATGGCATAGAAGACACGCTGCAGGCGATTACATGGATCGTGTTGGAATTGATTTTCGCAATGCCGTTCATCGCGATTGCGGCCGCTTACATCATTCTCGCCAAATTCGCTCTCGCCATACTCTTGGCCCTTGGACCACTGTTCATCTCATTCGCCGTTTTCCCGATGACCCGGAAATTCTTCGAGGCTTGGGTAGCGCAGTGTATGAACTATGTTTTCTTGGTTTGCCTTTTTGCTGCTGCCGGAATGCTGGAAGTGCAGTTTGCGACAACGATGGTCCCGAACTCAAGTGCTTTGCTATCGCTACAGCAGCTAGTAATGCTGGTGTTGATGGGGATTTCGTTTGTGATTGTGTCTCTTAACCTACCTAGCCTCGCGTCTGCGCTCGGCGGCGGCGTAGGCATTTCGAGCATGGTTGGCAAGGGTGGTGGAATGGCCTTCAACGCGCTCAAAAGTTTGATGAAAGGCGGCGGTAAGGGTGGGGGCAAGGGTGGTTCGATGTCAGGTGGTGGTGGCGGTGGCGGTGGCGGTGGCGGTGGCGGCGGTGGTGGTGGTGGTGGCGGCGGTAGCGGCGGGTCGATGGAGCCGTGACGCCGCGCCGATTTTCGCGTCCGCGAAATGAACGGAATTTCAATTGTGATTAAGAGGGTGGATGGTATGAAAAGGCTTGTTGCGCTGCTAGTAGTCCTTGGCCTCGTGGCCTGTTCGACGCCACCGAAACTGCCGGAGCCGAGTGGTGCATGGGTCCCCGTCAACCGTCCGCACAACGTTGGGAGCAACACGTAAATGAGTCTGACCGCACGTTTCAAAACCAAAAAGCCCGCTGCGGCAATCATCGGCGCGGGCGTGACCATGCCAGCAAAAAAGGCTGTCGCGATTGATCCGAACGACGACCTTGCTGTGGGCAAGTGGTATCTCTCGCAAGCGCGCGAAATGGAAAAGAACGATCGCGAGAAGGAACGCCGGATCTCGAAACTTGCCTGGCGCGTTGCGGGGGCTGCTCTCGCATTTGCTGGAATCGCCCTTATTGGTGCCATCAGCTTAGCAGTCCTCAAAAGGCCAAATCCGCCGGCAGTGCTTCGAGTCGACCAGTCGACGGGGAAAGTTGACGTTTTGCCGACAACCGCGAACGGGCATGTGACGTGGCCGGAAAAGACGGATCGAGCGAATCTCCGCGCATATGTCGAAGCCCGCGAGTCATACGATTGGGAAACCATCAATGACATGCACGAGTTCGTGATGTTCGAATCGGACGGTCACGAAAAGGATCAATACGATTCGTGGCTGCGTGGTCCCGATGGTCCGCTGACGACCCTGAAAGATCAATACCGGCTGCTCGCCAAGGTGACGGCAATTACCTTCGTCGGTGACACAGCACAAGTTTTCTTCACGGTTCGAACCAAGCCGCTTACGGCCGGAACGAAAGAGCCGGATCCGGTGAACTACATCGCGACCATCTCCTACAAGTACGTCAACGTGCCGGAAAAGAAAGACGAACAGGATATGGATCCGACTGGATACCGGACGGTGAGCTATCGGCGCGACAAGGACTGGTCGCGGTCTGGATCGGGGGATAAGTGATGCGGCGTATCGCCTCGGCCCTGCTCGGCGTGGCGTCGCTGCTCGCGACGGCAACGCCCGCCTTTGCCCTCTACAAACCGCAACCCTGCGGGAATGACCCTCATGTGCAGTGCGCGGTTTATGACCCTAACGAGGTATATCAGATCACTACCGTTGCGGGGCGGGCTACGTTGGTGGTGCTGGAGCCGGGCGAAAAGATCGTAGACAACGGCTTCGGTATGGGCGATGGCAAGGCATGGACGGCAAGCATCAATCCGAAAGGCATCCTCATCAAGCCAAAGGAGACGAAGCCCGACACGAATCTGATGATTGTTACAAACGTGCGCAATTACACGTTCTCGCTTGTGACGGCGAAGGACGACAAGGTGCCTACAACGTGGGTGCTGTCGTTCGACTACCCCGATTCGCGCGAGCGGGCGGTTGATGACGATGACAAGAAGCGCAGCGCGGATCGCGCCGCGATCAAGGCTCTAAAGGTAAGCGGGCCGACCGCACCCGAAAAGAATACCGCGTATTTCATGCGCGGCGATACCGACCTTGCGCCGACTGCGGCATGGGATGACGGTCGATTCACTTACTTCGAATACGCGACGACGCGGATGCTGCCGGCCGGTATCTATCGCAGGTTGCCTGACGGCAGTGAGGCGACGGTCGAATTCAACATGGACGGTGACACGATGGTTGTACATGAAACGGGAACGCTGTTCAGGCTGCGGACTGGTAACTCGGTCCTCGATATTCGCAACGATGGATATAACCCGGATCGCCCCTACAACGCAGCGGGTACGACGGTGCCGGGCACGGTGCGTGTTCTGAAGGAGGGCGGCGAACGTGTCAAGCAATAACGAGATCAGCGGCAGCGAAGAACGCGGCATACCCGGCACGACTACCCGGAAAAAAACACGCGTCCGCACGTTTGCAATCTTTGCGGTGGTGCTGATGGCGCTAGTGGGTGTCGTGGGGTTCTCAATCGTCACAGTAAATCGCTTCACGTCACTGAAGGTCAAGGAGAAGGCGGAAGCCCGGAAAGCGCGCTCCGACAAGCTGGCGGAATCCAACAATGCTGTCCAGGGTGATCTGTCGAACCAGATGACGAAGATCCAGCAGGACGAAGCCAAGGCACGGGCGGCCTCGGATGCTGAGGCTGCAGCTGCTGCATCAGCTGCAGCCGCAAGCTCACTCCCGACGCCCGCCGGCGCGAGGGTTGCGACGGGCGTAACAGGTACGTCTCTGCCGCCCTCGATGCGAGGCGGGCAGGACAACGCCGGCACCGGCAATCCAAATGCCGGGGGCGTGTCGACGGGTGATGCGATCGCGGATCGCAGGCTGCAGGGCGATGTCGTGATGTTCCCTGCCTCAGATGCAAAGGGCACGAATCCGGTGAACACCCTCCAGGACACGATAGCTGCGCTCAAGGGCGCTTCGCAAAGCAATTCTGGCGGCGGCTTCGGGGTATCAGCTGGAAAGAAAAACGCGCTCGAAGACCAGTTGACTCCCTCGACCGTGACCGTGGGGCAGGCCGCGTTGCTACCGGATCTTGATTACCTGCTGAAACGTGGCGAATTGATCCGTTGCGGGCTTATTACGCGCGTGGTGTCGACGTGGCCGGGCGCTGTCAAATGCACGATCCTCCAGGACGTGTATTCAGCAAACGGGCATACGGTGCTGGTACGTGCGGGCGCACAAGCCATCGGTGAGCAACGCAATTCTGTCATTCAGGGGCAGGCTCGGCAGTTCGTGCTGTGGGATGTGATCGATGACGGCAAGGTTGAAATTACGCTCGACTCGCCGGCAGCCGATTCGCTCGGCGGCAGCGGCATTGAAGCGTCTGTTGACAATCACTTTATGCAGCGGTTCGGCGGCGCAATCATGGTCAGCCTTATTGGTGACTTCGGAACTGCGCTGGCGAATCGCTCGGTCGGCGGTGGCACGAACACGATCAGCCTTTCTGGCACGTCGAACGCCGCCGACAGTGCTGTCCAAGAAGTCCTGAAGAACACCATCAACATTCCGCCGACTGCCTACACCAACCAAGGGCAGGTGACGAACATTTTCGTCGCTCGGCACGTCGATATGAGTAACGTCTATAAGGTGATTAGAGATGAGTGATGTACTGGAGCCCGTCGAACAAATTGAGCGCTATGACAACACCATTACCGTGCGTTCACTGGCGGAACGCACGGGAATCGCGGAGCTGATGGCGCGCGAAGGCGTGACGGAAGTTGCTGTTAATCGGCCTTTCGAGGCGTGGACGGAATCAAGCGATGGGTGGAAGCGGCACGAGCTGCCGTCGCTGACTTTCGACCTCTGCAGGAAGCTTGCGAACGCTCTGGCGATTCTCAATAAAAAGCGGGGATTCGGTGCTGACCGGCCAATGGTGCCGTCACGCTTTCCAGACGGCGAGCGCGGCCAGCTGTGTGTCGAACCATCCGTTGAAGCGGGTACGGTCGTGTTCACGGTTCGTATTCCCAATGAACGCCGGCTGACAATGGCTGATTACATCCGCTGGGGGACGTTCGACGAGTTCCGTGCAACTGCCGGATACACCGTGCCGCCCGCAGGCGTCGAGCTGGATCCTCACCAGCTGCAGCTGCTTGCCGCGCTCGATGCTCGCGATATTCCGCTGTTTCTGCGCTTGATGGTTGAGCATGGCCTGAACGTGGTTTACGTGGGCGGTACGGGTTCCGGCAAGACAACACTGATGAAAGCGACGGCCGACATGGTTCCGGTGGAAACCCGTATCGGAACGATCGAGGACACGCACGAACTGTCTTTGCCGTTGCATCCCAACAAGGTCCATATGTTTTTCTCGGACACGCTGCCGGCGAAAGAAGTCGTCAAGTCGACGCTGCGCATGAAGTTCGATCGCGTGTTCCTCGCGGAGCTGCGAGGCGATGAGACATGGGATTACCTCACGTTGCTGAACACGGGCCACGAGGGCGGCATGACATCGGTTCACGCAAACAACAGTGTGGCAGCGTTCCCGCGTATCGCAACCCTCATCAAACAGAGCGAGACAGGGCAAACGATGGATTACGACTACATCCTGCGCGAAGTCAAACAGACGATCGACGTTGTGCTGTTCATGAACAAGCAAAAGAAGCTGACAGAGGTTTATTACAACCCGGTCGAGAAGTGGAAGATGCAAAGGGGGCTGGCATGAATTCCAGATCTGCAGGCGGTAGCGGAAACCTCGGGCGAAATCTTGCAGTAGTCGCAGTGGTCCTGCTCGCATTGTGTGCGTCCACTCTCGGCGGTCAGTTCATGGGCAGCGCGATCTTTGCGAAGCTCGAAAAGCTGCCGCCGTCGATCGCCGGCATCACGACACTATACGAATACTGGATGGCCTTCGGGACGGTCAACCACGTCAGGCGCGCGCTCGCGTTTAGCAGTTTCGTTGCAGGCCTCGTCGCGCTTGCGCCGCTCATTATCCTGCTCGCGGTTTTCATTATCAGCAAGCAGCGCTCATTGCATGGTGACGCGCGCTTTGCGACGGTTCGCGAAATCCGCGAATCCGGCCTTGTGGAGAAACAGTAATGAGTCAAGCACCGGGTCTGATTGTCGGCTGGCACAAGAAGCTGGGCTATCTCGTATTCAGGGGGCAGCAATTCGTATCGCTCATTGCGCCTACCCGCTCCGGTAAGGGCGTGGGCTTTGTGATCCCGAATCTTCTCACCTATCCTGATTCGATGATCGTCCTTGATGTGAAGCTGGAAAACTACAAGTACACCTCGAAATTTCGGGCAGAACACGGGCAGGAGGTTTATCTTTTCGCGCCGTTTTCTGAGGACGGCCGCACGCATCGCTGGAATATGTTCGACGCTGTACGCAAACGTCCGCAACACCTTTGGTTTGGCGATCTGCTCACGCTGGCGGAATCGTATTACCCCAGCGATGTCGACCCGAAAACGAAGTTCTTCAACGATAGTTCGCGCAATCTGTTCGTCGGGCTCGCGCTTCTCCTGTTGGAAACACCGTCGTTGCCGTGCACGCCGGCCGAAATCTTCCGCCAGGGGTCCGGGTACGGTAAGCCGATCAAGACGCATATCAAGGAGATGATCGACAAGCGCAACGGCGACAACCAGCAGCGCCCGCTGTCCGCAGAATGTCTGGATGCGCTGAATCGCTTCCTGCAGATCCCAGACATAACGCTTGGCAACGTGCTTGCAACGTTCAATGCGCCGCTGCTCATCTTCGCGGATCCGATCGTGGATGCCGCAACGAGTGTGTCTGACTTCGATCTGGGCGAAGTGCGCAGCAAGCGCATGACGATCTATTTCGGGGTGCAGCCGGATCGTCTGCAGGGCGGCGACGCGGGTTTGCTTATCAACCTGTTCTATTCGCAGGCGCTGATTCTCAACATGCGCGAGCTGCCGCAAAACAATCCGGCGCTGAAGTATCAATGCACGCTGCTGAACGATGAAATCCCGGCCGTTGGGCGTCTCGCCGTCATTGCGAAGTCGAACGCCTACATCGCCGGCTACAACATGCGCCTGGCGACCATCGCGCAGTCGCAGTCGCAGCTGGAAGACGAAAAGCTGTATGGCAAGCACGGCGCCAAAACGCTGTTGACGAACCACGCCCTGCAGATGATGTATCCGCCTCGCGAGCAATCCGAAGCTGAGGAATATTCCAAGATGCTCGGCACGTACACGATGAAGGCTCGCGGCCGGTCGCGTAGTCGGGGTAAAGGGTCTAGCACGAGTATCAACGAGTCGGACCAGAAGCGTCCGCTGATGATGCCGCAAGAGCTGCGCGAGATGAAGAAAAACCAGATGATTATTTCGCTCGAAAACACCAAGCCGATCCAGTGTGAGAAAGCGTATTTCTACGCCGACACGCTCTTTACCGATCGGCTGAAGGCGTTGAGTCCATATCTGGCCGCCGTCGAAACGAAGTTGCCGACGCAAAAGCAGCTGGAGCACGCGGCATTCGTGCTGTGCGAGTTGCAGAGCGATGTTCCGACGCTCGATCTTGCTGCGCTCTATGCGGCTGCTCAAAAACCTCGTACCGCGCCTGTAGCGCTTCGTCCCGTGAAGACGGGCGATCTTGCCGCACTAAAGGTTTCGGACATCGCGAACTATGAACAGATGAAAGAAAGCCTGTTCAAGTTGCTGCCGGGGTTCGCCAATGTCCAGAAAGCGATGTCTGCAGTTTCCAGTGCTAACGCTGCAGCTGTTGCCAGCTGAGCCCAACAACTAACTTCAAACAATCCAAGGGGTGATTCGTGAGTGCAAGAACAGACTTTTTTGCAGCAATCTATGACGGCGATGAGGCGAAGGCACGCGAGATTTTTGCTGATGGGCAGCTGGACGCCGACATTCGAGACGGACGCATTGGTGTAACGACGCCGGCTTTGTCGCTTGCCGTGCGAAGCGGCATGCTGGATCTGACGCGCGACCTGTTGAACCAGGGCGCAAACCCCAATCTTTTCGACTCCGTACAAGCGCCTGTTCACTATGCCCGGTCCAAAGAGATGATCGAGCTACTGGCCGGCGCTGGTGCGGATCTGAACGCTGCGACGCTCAAGGAAATGGATGATCCGATTCTGGTCCGCAAGGGGTCGACGCCGCTGCATCTTGCCGTGACCAACAATCGGCCGGAAATGGTGACTGCGCTGCTCGCGCACAACGCGAATCCGCAGATGCAGGACGCTGCTTATCGCATACCGGAACAGTACGCGGAGAACCAACCGGAAACGCTGGCGGCGCTGCAGGCAGCGCGCGGCGTGCGTCAAGACCCGCCTGCTCAAGCTCCTGCCGCCATCGAGCCCGACCTTGCCATCGAGCCCGACCTTGCCATCGAGCCCGACCTTGCCGCCGATCGGGGCAATTCCGAACAACCTGTAGCCCAGGACGGGCCGGGTGAAATGTGGGACCTGAAAAATACCGAAGACTGGCAGAAGTTCATAAACGATCCGACGCGCTATGGCACGCCTTACACGGGGCAGGAGGATTACTCGAGGTGGGTAGGGGATCCGGCCGAATTCGAGGCAGCGGTAGTGGCCCGTCAGGCTGGATCGAAGTACACACTGCAAGAAGTACGTGCCCAGATGTACCCGTTCTACAAGCGTCAGCCTGATTTTTCGCTTCAGGGGCTGCGCGATCCCGTGCGCTTCGAACTGGCAGCACAGGATTATGTCCGCGTGACGCATGAGGCCGGTATGCCGATGACGATTCAAGTTGCGCGACATCATCTTAATCAGGAGCGCATCGAGGCCGAAGTGCAGGTAGCAGCGATTAAGCCCGAAGTGGCGGCAAAGATGGAGGCGAATCGGTTGTCGTGGGCTAAGACACTCGCGGATTGGGAGAGTAGAGGGATTGCAAAGCGACCCCAAACCCGATTTGACGACGCCACGCGAGCTATCGAGCGTGCTGAACTCGAAAGGTCCGTCGCGCAGGGGGAGCCCGTTAACACTCAACGGGCTCTGCAAGTCGACATCGCATATGCCGATCTGCCGCGCGTGCAGGTCGGAGCGGATCCCGATAGCTACGTGAATCTCACTGCGCAGCAAAGCCGCGATTTGGCTGACCAGATGGGCGTTACAGCTGACATCGAAGCTGCGTTCGCAGATGGTCATAGCAGTGCTGAGGTCGTCAAGATCCTAGGTGATCGTCTGCAATCGGTCGACGCTTCTGCCCGTGGGTCGTTCTTGCAAGATGTCAGGGGGACGCTGGGCATTCCGTCTATGTTTGCTGAAGGGGAGGCGGCCTTTGCGGAGTGGAAGGCCGCTAGAGAAGAACGGATCCTTTTCGATGACGCGCATGTGGTCAAGGTCGAATATCCGTCCGCGCTGGTGGCGGGGCCTTCCGTCGCCGCGCCTGCAGCTGCTGAGCCTGCTGTTGCCGCGCCTGCAGCTGCTGAGCCTGCTGTTGCCGCGCCTGCAGCTGCTGAGCCTGCTGTTGCCGCGCCTGCAGCTGCTGGGCCCGCTGTTGCCGCGCCTGCAGCTGCTGAGCCCGCTGTTGCCGCGCCTGCAGCTGCTGAGCCTGCTGTTGCCGCGCCTGCAGCTGCTGAGCCCGCTGTTCCCGCGCCTGCAGCTGCTGAGCCTGCCGTTGCCGCGCCTGCAACTGCTGGGCCTGCTGTTGCCGCGCCGGCAGCTGGGGATGCGGATCTGGCTGACCGCGTAAATGCGCTCATCGCAGGCATCGAGCCGGAATACATCGACGCGGGCGACCAACTTGCACAGCAGCTGGGCGTGGCAGGGGGAAGTGAGCCGGCGAAAACGCCGACGATCGATCTGGACTCCCACATGCGCAATACGCAGACTGAAGACGGGCGCGTAAATTTCGGCGCAGCGGCCTTGGCTCTGCGCGCGGACGTGGCCCAAAAGCTGGCCGATGGCAAACCCGCTCTGGTGGAAATAGGCGGGGAAGTTCGCGAAGTGGAGCGCCTTGCCGGTGAGGCTGAGCCTGACGTGATGGTTACGAAGGATGGCCGCGAATGGAGCATGACGGATCTGCTCCAAGACAAGGATCTTAGAAACATCGAACGTGCCCGAAAAGCGCGGCAAGAAGTTAGCCAAGGCGCTCCTGCCGGTGGACAGGACCAGGGCGACAGCAAACGCCCCCGCCCGATTATGACCAAGGACGGTTACGAGCTACCGAAAGAGGTAGAGGCGCAATACGTCGCTGTTGACGGGAAGTTTGTCGACCGCAAGACGGAGCAGATTGGATTCGAGGATAGCGGCCGGAAGCTGTCGACCCGTGCCGAAGATCGCAAAACAATCGAAAGCATGATTGCGGTTGCTGAGGCGAAGAACTGGACAACCGTGCATCTACAGGGTACTGACGAATTTCGTCAGCAAGCATGGATTGCTGCAGAAGTCGCGGGCCTGAAAACGAGTGGCTATGAACCTACCGCGCAAGATCGCGCGGCCGTCGAGGCGCGCCGTGAAGAAATGCGGATCTCGGCCGGCAAGAAGGCCGAACAGCAACGGGATAACTCCATCGAGGCGCGCGACCGCGAAAAGCAAGTCGAAGCACCGGGCAGAGACAAGGCACAGCAACCGGCGAAGGATCAGCAGCCGGCACGAGAACAGAAGCCCACGCCGGCAGAGCCTGACAAGTCGCAAACGGCGGCATTTGAACTGACCGCAGACCAGAAGGCTGCAGTTGCAGCCGGCAAGCCTATCGAAATGACGGCGGAACAGAGAGCTGAGGCGGCAGAGATGGCCAAATTCTTCCGCGACGAAAGCGCACGGATGGAACTGGCTGACCTGACTGCACGGCTTGCTGACCCTGCTAAGCGTCGCGAGCATGCGCGCGACCTGTTGCGCTCCGTTGGCCGTGACCCGTCCGAATTCTTCGATGACAAAGGCAATGTCAAGCCCGCATCAGAACAGAGCCGGGAGAAGACAGAACCGGAAACGCCGGCTGCTGGCAACAAGGAAAAGGAACAGGCTGTTGATGCAGCGGGTGCGTCGAGCGCCCCGGCAGAAAAAATTCGGTCGGAGTCCGCTAAAGAAGTCGTTGCGCGCATGACGCTGGAAAGCATGATGACCGAGATGGGCCTGCCGGAAGCAGACAGACAGGCATTCCGCGATCAGCTGAGTGCGAGCATTTCGGATGCACACGCCAAGGGCGTCGAGCTGGACATACCCGAGCCAATGATTATTGATCGGTCGCACCACGCCTCGCAAAACTCGATTCAAACCAGCGTGACGCATCCGCAACCGCAGCACGCTCAATCGCAGGATTTCGACCGATAAATCTCGCCACGTATCATTTAACGGACTATACTTAGGCCCGTGAGGCAGCTGTTGTTTGCTGATTTTCGCGGGCGCGAAATTTCTAACGCTTAGAGGGACCAAACATTATGAAAATTCTTGTCGCCAATCGCTCGGGGAATGTCGGTAAAACCACTACTGTGCGTCATCTTCTCGCTCCGCGAATCAAAGAACCTGAAATCGTGTCGGTCGAAACGATCAACTCTGACGAGTCCGATGAGGGCGCGATTCGTGGTCAGCAGTTTGCGCTTGTGCAGGATCTGCTGTTGACCGTCGATGATGTTGTTGTTGACGTAGGCTCGTCCAACTTCGAGAGTTTCCGCGATTTGATGCGGACATATGACGGCTCGCACGAAGACTTCGATCTGTTCGTGGTGCCGGTGGTGCCGGAAACGAAGCAGGAGCGCGACACAATTCTGACGATCAAGGACCTGGCTGATATCGGCGTCCCGCCTCAAAAGATTGTCGTGCTGTTCAACAAGCTGGAACGCGAAGAACAGATTGACGAAGCGTTTCCGATGCTGCGCGCGTTCCACGCGAGCGAAAAGCTGTTCTCGCTTCGCCGTGACGCCTTCGTTCTTGCAAACCCGATTTTCGCAACGCTGCGCAAGATGCCGGGCCGCTCGATCATCGAGATTCGAGACGACCAGGCCGACTACAAGCAAATGCTCGCAGACGCGATGAAGAACGGCGCGAGCGAAGACGAAAAATCGCATATCAAGTCGTTGATCGCCACAAAGCGCCTCGCTGCCGGCGTTGTCACGCAGCTGGATAGCGCGTTCAAGGCGCTCACGCGAAAAGGTAAAGCCGGTGAGTGACAAACCCGAAATCAGCGTTCGTGACGCGCTGGTGGGTGAAATCCTTGGCGAACTGGTTCTGGTTCGCCAGGGCATCGCGGAGTTTCAAGCCGCGTTGCCGGGCCAGCGGGAGCAAATAAGAGAGGCGGGTGAACTGGCCAGCCTCCGCTTTGCAGAGAAGGGCCAGCACGTCGCCGCCGAACTGGATGAGCGAATTACGACGCTGAACGCTGCAGCGCAAGATTTTCGTGCGGTGCGAGAGCTGTTGATGGGCGAGTTGGGCGTGAAGACCGCACAACAGTTTGAGGGCGTGCTTGCCGGTGTTTCGCGTCGCATGGCGAGTAACCGGCGCATTGAGCTGGTCGTGACGGCGCTTGGTAGTTCGCTGTTGACGGCCGCGCTGGTTGTTTTGGCGCTGAGGCACTTTTAACGACGGGGGCCAGGCTAACGCCTGCCTCTATTTCTCGCGTTTGGAGCATGAAATGAGAATGAACCGCACAGCTGCCTTGCTCGCTGTACTCGTGCTGACGGGCGCTGTCTCGAACAAGGCCGCCTATGCGGCGTCGAGCGTACCTGATTACACTTCATCCGATAGCTCGATCGCGGTCCACGCGTTCATTTACGCGGACCATACGGTGATTCAGCTGGATTCGTACTCGTCCGCGTTGACCATCAAGGATGACAGCGGCGGCACGATCGGCTTTACCCGTAACGGTCGCTATGCGCGCCTGGACGGCAAGCTCAATCACTTTACCGCGCTCGTTAATGGCGAGCCGGTTGTCTTTACGCGTCGAGGGTGGGAAGCACCGCGCGTTATCCCCGTTGCAGTCAAGGTGGCAGACGTGCATGTTGCCGCGCCGGTTGCTACGGCATCCGCGCCTGCAGCTGCAAGCGCGGCAGCTATTGCGTATGCGCCTGCATCTGCAGCTAAGGCCGCGAGCGCGCCTGCTGTTGCGAGTGCGCCGACTGTTGCGAGTGCTGTCCAGACCGCGAGTGCGCCGGCCGCCGCGAGCGGTGCAGCACTCGGCCTCGCGCCGAACGAAAAGGTGGTAGCGGTGCCGGCCGCCCCGCACGCTGCGTCCGCTCCTGCAGCTGCGCGCGCTGTTCCTCCGATCCTCGCGAGCAAGCCGGCCGCTGCGCCCGTGCAGGCGTCGGCGGTGGTCCCGGCAGTCGTGACCAAGGCGAGCCCGCCCGTGTCCCTCGATGTGGCAACCGTCACACTCCCTCCATCTGGCGCTGCTGCGACGGCAGCTGCCGTGCCGTCGTGGACGTTGCGGCGCGGCCGTCTCGTTAGCAGCGAACTGCGCGAAATCGGCGGGCATTTCGGCTGGCACGTCGAATGGTTTTACCCGCGCGAGGTCGTCGTTCCAGCGGACACAACATATTCCGGTGACTTCCAGCAAGTCGCGACTCAAGCCATCACGACGCTAAAGAGCAATGGATTGCTGATTAACGCGAAATTTTGGGAAGGCAACAAAACGCTGGTCGTGCGTGGTGCCGGCACGATGCCGCAATAACCGAGAGGCTTAGTCATGTTTAAGGGTTTCAAATTGAGTCGTGTAGGCGTTGCGTGCGCTGTCGCGTGGATGAGTGTTTCACTCGTTGGATGCGCTGGCGTTACGCAGGCAGACCATGCCGTGAATAGCGCCATGCAGGGTATTGATGACGCGAACCGGCATGCCGCTACTGAGGAACAGACGCCTACGATTTCGACAACGAATGAATCGTGGCTACTCGGTGAGACGGTCGCCGTGACTGAACCGGATTCCCCAATCCTCTCAACGAAGGTTTCGTACTGCAATCCGCGCAAGGTCACGCTGTCCGATGTCGCATCGTATCTCACGCAGACATACGGCTTGCCCGTCGATATTTCGGACCTGACGGGCGGCAACGGCTTTACATCGACGGATATGCAAAGCGCGGCTGCCGGGCAGGGTATGCAAGGCAATGGAGCGCCGACGCCGGCCGCCTTGCCGCTGCCGTCGAATTTCCTGATGAACGCTGCAACCAGGGCCGCATCGAGGTTGCCCGATATGTCGATCTGCTATGAGGGGGACATCAAAGGGCTGCTCGAAGTGGTCGCGCAAAAAGAAGGCGTATGGCAGAAGTTCGATGATGGCCGTGCGCAGTTCTACCGCACGATGACGAAGACCATCTATATGCCGGCGATCGCGCGGCACGAAAAGGTTGCATCCTCGATCATCGCGAGCGGTGGCCCGCAGATGGGTACGCAAACTGGCCAGGTAGGTACTGGCTCGTCATCCAGCGACGGTGCGAATACAGGCACGTCGTCAGCTGCCAGCGACACGGATCTGGACGTATGGAAGTCGATTCAGGAGACGGCACAAACGGTCGCAGGCGGCAAAGGGCAGCAGGGCGCTGCAATCGTGACGGCTAGCGCTGCGCTCGGCGGTGTCACGGTGACGGGCACACCTACGCAGGTTCGCCATGTTGAAGAATGGGCGCGCAGCCTGTCCGAGAACATGAGCCAGTCGATCAAGGTCACGATCACCCTCTATACCGTCACGCTCAATCGCGAGGATAACTACGCGTTCAATCCTGATGTCGTGTTCAACAAGCTCGGCTCGGGTAATCTGCTTTCTCTTAGCGGCCCCACGATTCCGTCAGTTGCTTCGGGCCTGTCGCCGTTTACCCTGGCTGGGAAAGTCCTGAGCAATTCGAGTAGTTCGCTGCGCGGGTCGAGCGTCGTCTACAACGCGCTTTCTACGCTGGGCAAAGTATCGAGCGTGAAAACGTGGTCTACGGTTGCCTTGAACAACCAGCTGAGCAAGGTTCAGATGGCCAATCAGGTGACGTATGCGGCGGTGGCTGGATCCACGTCGACGGCCAACGTTGGCACGACCAGCACCATTACGCCGGGGGTGGTCACAACGGGCCTCACGGGCACGCTTCGGCCCAGCATCGTGAATGGAAAGATCACGCTTGCGATGGACCTGACGGACAGCGTTCTCAACGGCATCAGTACCTTTACTTCGGAAGGCGCATCGGTACAGCAGCCGAACATTTCAGTGTCGGCACTGCCCTCCAGCATTTCGCTCATGCCGGGTCAGTCCTTGTTGGCAACAGGCGTCACGGAAACCAATGGCTCGGTCACAAAAAACGGGACGTTCGTACCGGATAACCCGTTGCTGGGCGGTGGCACGGACGGAACCCACGGGCAAACGCTCGTTGTTGTGAATATCTCGGCAGAGGTCATGTAATGACAAAAACCACTCTTACGGGGCTCGCGATGGTCGCCGCATGCCTTTTCTCGGGCGTCGCAATGGCAGAGAACACGGTAGCTGCGCCGGCTAACGATGCGCAGGACCGCAAATCGCTGTTCGATAAGGTCGACAGCATCAGGGCGGATAACGCGCTGCTCGCTATTCAGATTGAAAACGCGAAGCTGAAAAAGCAGCTGGCGGACTGGCAGGCCGGCCGCGATCCGAGCGGGCCAGCGTCGCAACAGCCGACAGTATTTGGCACGAGTCAGCCGATGCCGCCGGCCGGCGCTGGATCATCCTCATCAGGCGTTGGCCTGCCTCGGGGCGCGATGGTTGAGCTGGTCACGTCGGCAAATAACGGCGCACCTACTGCGCTGGTTCAACTGCCTTCAGGTGGTCGGATTCTCGCAAAGGTGGGATCCAAGCTGCCAGGCGTTGGCACTGTGGAATCCGTCTCGATTCGTGCCGTGATGGTTAACGACGGCAAGCATTCGTATGCGTTGCCGTTTGATGGCGGCGACGATCAGGCGTCGGCGGGGGCCACTGATTATGGCTGTTATCGCTTCGATCGGTGGCCGTCAATGGGTGCTTGGAATGGAATGGTCAAGCTATACGACCGTGCCTAAGCGGGCCGAGTTGCTTCACGATGCAGGCGACGATGGCACTGGCGAGCCGGCCGCGCCGTGGTACTCGTTGCGTGTCACTGACGAAGTGATGCAGGCCGGCTTTTGCGCGCCCGTAGGTGATGTGGTGCGGCCGAGAAAGCTAGCGAGCCTTGCTGCGATGCTTGCGGACGCAAAGCCTCAACCGTGGCTAGGCAAATTCCAGATTGCAGAGAACCTTTACTGGTACATCGCTGTTCGCGATGAATACGCAATTTTGCCGGGCGGTGATGTCGTTGGCACCGACGATGAAATTGAGGCTGCCCTTGCTGAGCATATCGGATACGGTGGATGGAACCGCGTCGAGGGCGACCTTGAAACGCTCAGCAAATTGCTTGCGGGCAACAAGGCGAAACGCACGCCTGTACGCTCCCTCGCGGTCAGCCGGATTGATCCGCTGCCGGCTGCGATCATCGCGGTTGCTGTTGCCATACTAGGCGGGGGTGGACTCGGTGGCGTTCACGCGTACCACTCGTGGAAGCATCATAAGGAGCTGGAAGCGAGGCGCCGCAATCCTACCTCCAAGCCCGTGGAATATATCCCCGGTGCAGGCGACTACCTCGCGAAGACGCCTGCGCCCAGCGACTGGTTGCAGGCGTGCCATGAGGCTTTTGCTACGGTGCAGCCGTCCGTGAATGGTTGGCTTTCGAGTGCAGGAGCATGTGACTCTGCGGGCGCAACCGTCCGATGGGTGCGCGGCGAGGGCGCGACGCTTGACTATCCGCCTCCGGGTGTTATTGACGATAGCGGCGAGCAATCTACGCAGACGATACGCGTAGTGCCGCCGTCGAAGATGGGAACGGATAACGCTGCCGACGTGCGCACTGAGCGTCTGGCGCTGATTGCATGGGGACAGCGCTATGGCTCTATGGTGACGGTCGGGACCGCGCAGCCGCTGTCGGCAAAAGCGGCGGTCGGCTACTCGATCCCGGTCACGATACCGATGCCGATTTCGCCCTTCGAGCCGGGTCACGGGCTCGATCAGATCCCCGGTCTTCGCATTACCGGAATTGGCCCTAACACCACCCAGGCAACTGCGCACGGCTCATCGAATGAGCCGGCAAGCGCATCTGCGTGGGCTCTGACTGGAGTGCTATATGCTCGTCAATAGCAAGCTGCCCCCGCTCGATGACTCGCTTATCGACAAGATTGCAATTGATTTTGTCGACAGCGTTGTCTATGTCGAAGAAACGTTGCACTGGAAACCACTGTTCCAGACGTGGCTCAAGCGCTGCGAACGTAACGGCGTCAAACTGGACGTCAAGTATGCGGCGCTCGATGAAGTTGCAGCGTTGCGCTCTAAAGGTCTTCGTACAGTGGAGAAGATCGAAGACGATCAGGTGAATCTCCCTAAAGCGATGGACCTGATTACGACGGGCGCTGACTACAACGCGTCCGACATTCACCTGATGATGCGCGGCGAACACACTGAAATCCAGTTCGTTATAAAGGGTGAAACGCGCACGTATCAGATGATTGGGCAGACCGAAGGCGAAGAACTTGCCCGCGCAGTCTATCAAGGGCTGGCTAAGACCAAAGCGGCCAGCTGGAAACCGCTGGAGTTCCAAAGCGCACAGATACCGGATGATGTATTGCCGCCCGACCTCGGGCTTGCGTCCGCGCGTATCATTCGTGGCCCGATGTATCCCGTCAACAAGGGCGGCGCATTTATGACGATCCGGCTGCAGTATTCGGATACTCGTCCTGAACTCAGGCGCAAGCGGAAGCTGCATGCGCTTCCGCTGCCGCGCAAGCCGGCTGGCGACTTCGCGCTGCTGGAAATGGGATACACGCGCTCGAATGTCGAGAAGTTAGGGCTGCTAATGTCGGTCCCTCACGGCGTCATCATCGTGACTGGTCCGACTGGCTCGGGCAAGACAACGCTGCTCTATGAAGTAATGAAGGAAAAGGCTCGGATACGCCCCGGCCGTCGCCAGATCACGATTGAGGATCCTATTGAGCTGCCGTATGAGTGGGCGGTGCAGCTGCCGGTCACGGATACGCGCGGCGACGAAGAAAACGGCGATGCGTTTGCGGAGCGTGGCCAGACAGCGCTGCGGATGGCTCCTAACACTCTCATGTTCGGTGAGGCGCGCGGCGCGAATGTTGCCGTTGAAGTGATTCGCGGCGCGCAAACAGGACACGATACGTGGACGACGACGCACGTTTCAGATCCGTTCCAAGCGATCGAGCGCTGGGAAACACTTGATCCCGTCAGGCTCAACCGGAAGCTGTTTTGCGATCCTGTCACGCTGCGCGGCTTCGTGGGCGTCCGCCTGTTGCCACGGCTGTGCAAGGGCTGCTGTGTGAAGCTTACGGATCATCTGGAAGACGTACCTTCGCGCATTGTGGACGCGTTGCGGACTTGGGGTGACATCGAGGGCGTCAATCTGCGCGGGCCTGGTTGCGAAGCGTGCGGCTTTGACTCCGTGACGAAGCGCGAAGCGGTGTGCGAGGTAGTTGTGAACGATGAAAAGCTGGCGCACGACCTCATTCATTTCGATGTTTCTACTGCTCGCCAGAACTACCGCGCCCGGCCTGACGCGGATCCTTCGATGCTCGATGAGTCTATCCGTCGCGTACTGGCAGGGTTGGTGGATCCGCGCGATGTTGAAGATCGCGTTGAGCTGATTTCGCCGCGCAGGACCGGGGAGGGCGAGCGCGTCGTCAGCCTTCGTGAAGCATCGCAGGAGATTTCGCGGCCGCGAAATATTGCGGATCCCGTTGAGTCCGCAGAAATGATGGAGGCGGCTGCTCATGCTTAACCGGATCAAGAAGACAAGCGCCGCGTCTATCGTTGCTCAGTCCTCGGGGAAGGGCACTACACCGTCCAAGCGCAATGCACGCTGGGCGCGATTCGTGGACGCAGCAGACAAGGCGGTTTTCACATGGAAGGTTCGGCGTCAGCTGTACAAGCACCTTGCCGCGCAGGTCGGAAACAGCGTGCCTGTTGAAACTGCGCTCGACAGGCACGGAGCCCAGCTCGCACGCAAGAAGAAGCCTAGTTCCGCACGGATCGTTAAGGATGCTAGTCGCCTGATGCGTGATGGCAAGTCCCTCGCCCAATCGCTGGAGAAATGGATTCCGGCCGACGAGGCGGGGCTTATTTCTGCAGCCGAATCGGCAGGCGTGCTGCCGGAAAGCCTGAAGGAGCTGATTGCGACCAAGCGCAGAGTCAAGCGGGTGACGAAAGCGTTTCGCAACGCGATTATCCGGCCGGCCGTCTACAGCGCGACGATTTATCTCGTGGTGTGGGCGATCGGCAAATACGCAGTCCCCGAACTGGTCCAGGCATATCCCGTTTCAGAAGCACGGGGGGCGGTTGCAGTCCTGTTTGCGGCCGGATCCTTTTCGCAAAGCCTCGCAGCATTGCTGCCGCCCGCTGGCCTGCTGCTGGCAGGCTGGGTGATCCGTAGCGCGTTGCCACGTTGGCGCGGGCGCTTCCGTATCGCGGCCGAGTCCTATTTCCCGTTTTCGTTCTACAGGGACATGCAGGGCTTTATGTGGCTCAGCAGCTTTATATCCCTGCTAGAAGCGGGCAAGCCCGACGTGGACATTCTGAAACAGCAGACGCGGTTCGCGTCGCCTTATCTGAAGGAGAGACTTGTACATTTCCGGCGCGTGATGGTCGACGGCAAGAGCCTGACTGACGCACTGCTTGCACCATCATCCAAAGGCGCGCCGGCCTTCGGCTTCCCCAATCCCGACATCGTGGAGGACATCGAATCATTTGCTGGGTTTGCTGATTTTGCGGAGCGGATCAAGACCGTTCTGAAAGAGTGGGTTGACGATCTCGAAGAAACAACGCTTGAACAAGCGGCGGTATTTGGCTTCTCACTCGAAATTTTTATGTATGTCGTGATGGGCTTCCTGATGTATGCAATCAACGAAATCGCGACGCACGCGCATATCTAAACAACTTTTCCGAAGGGGTGAAAAAATGAGTGAACTGGTAGCAACTCTGCTCAAGTGGGCCGCAACGATTCTCGCGGTTGCGGGCGTTTTCGGCATTGGTTATGAAGTGCTGGGGGCTAGCAACGGCAGCAATCACGCTGCTGACGTTGGCACGCTCGCGAACAAGATTCAAGCCGTCTATCAGGGGCAACCGTCGTTTAGTTCCGTGTCAACGGCGATTTGCTACAAGCAAGCACCGAAGCGGATGAAATCGGCAACGGCCGGGCAGCTTCAGAATCCGTGGGGCGGTGCTGTGACGTGCGCACCGAACGCGAACCCGGTGAACTTCGATCTGTCCACGGTCGGCGTTCCTGACGATCAGTGCCTGGACGTTGCCAATACCCCGCACGGGTATGTCTCGATGACGGTCAACGGCCAGGCCTTCACAGCATCGAGCGGCATTGATGCCGGCAATGTGTCAGCAGCATGCGGCACGCCTGGGAACAATCAGAACACGATCGTGTTCACTTACGGGCATTGATCGACCATGCGTTTGCGTGATCTGGTTTTCTCGGATCTGTTCATCGGCCCGACAGATGACTGGTGCTGGTACAAGGAAACGTCTGGTTCCAAAGAGAGCCAGGCGATTCCCGCAGCATGTGTCGCTGAAGTGGGCGAGCTGCGCCGGCATCTGCAGGGGCTGGGAGTCGCACGCAAGGATCAACGGACGACGTGGCCCGTTAGCGACGGTGAGCGCTTCCGCGTGAAGCGCAAGACGGTTGCAGATGACGTAACCATCTTTATCGTTCGCAGGTTCAACCTGACGAATTTGAATCTGAAAGCGGTAGGCCTCCAATCCGCCGTCAACAAGGTATTGCTGAGCGATCACCCGTTGCTGCAAAGCGGGCTGGTCGCGTTCGTAGGCAGAACAGGCTCCGGCAAGTCGACGTTGAGCTGGTCGTTCCTGCTCGATCGGCTAAGAGAGTTCGGCGGTGCAGCGTGGACCGTCGAAAACCCGATCGAAGTTCCGCTGCAGGGTCGTCACGGCAAAGGGTGGTGCTACCAGATCGAAGTCGACGAAGACGAAATGATCGGTGACGAGATTCGTGAACTGTACCGGGCCGTTCCG